>JBEAYO010000036.1:0-13041 GCA_041159285.1 Bacteroidota bacterium
CCGGCCGCGGTTAGGCTTCGCCCAACCGCGGCCGGAAAGGTTTTTGGGTTGCACGTCGGGCCTTCGGTCCGACGAGCAACCTTCGCGGTAGCAGAGCAGCACCGGCGGAATAAATGGCTGGGGCTTCTGAGGGTCGGCTCTCCTAAAAGACGCGCGGGGCTTCGGCCCGCCTTTCAACCTTCCAGGGAGCTGAGCAGTGCAGGAGGAATGAATGACCTGGGCTTCTGAAGGGGCGGCCTCTCTTAAAACGTGACGATAGAAACCTCAACTTCGGGCAAAAACGGATTGCAGCCCCCTTTGCAACGGACTAACTTTGTTTCATCAAAAAAAAATCCCGTTGCGAGGATCACGGGCATGGGAAGTAGAGATAAAGGTTCTTTGAAGGATGACAACGATCTGCGCGGAAAACCTGAAACAACAGATTAAAGCCTGCGCGGAAAACGTTCATCTTTCCATCGCTCGTGGCCTCGCGATACGCGGGACCAAACAGACAATAAGAAATATTAGAATATTGGGTGTTCTCATAGTGTGTGGGCTACTCCGGCGCCAAACGAGGTGCTGCGGGTAGTTAAAATTCAGGATCTGTCGGACTCGTCCGGCAGGTCCTTTTTTTATCCCGAAAGGTTGCCCGAAAGGCATTTTGGATTTTTTTCATGCTGCCTTAGCGCTTTTGCGGTTATCTTTGTAAGCCGACAAACCCGATGGAGATAAAAATCACTATCCAGCATGGAAACATACGCCCAGGTACTCAACATCGCCATTCCCATCTTTCTGGCCCTCATTCTGTTGGAAGAAATTGCCGCCAGAAGGCTTGGACGCTCCATCAACCGAGGCGCCGATGCCATCTCGAGCCTCAGCAGTGGCATCACCAATATCGTCAAGGATGTCCTGGGCCTCAGCATCGTCATCATCAGCTACCAGTGGCTGCTCGGAAAAGTCGCCGTCATTGAAATAACAACTACCTGGCTGCTCTACCTCATCGCCTTCGTGGCCAAAGATTTCGCCGGCTACTGGTTCCACCGCCTGGAACACAGGGTCAACTTCCTGTGGAACCGCCACATCATCCACCACAGCAGCGAGGAGTTCAACCTTTCCTGCGCCCTCAGGCAAAGCATCTCCAACGTGTTTTCCTACTTCTCCTTCTTCATGCTGCCGGCGGCCCTGCTGGGCGTGCCCGCGAAAGTCATCGCCGTGGTCGCCCCCCTCCATCTCTTCGCCCAGTTCTGGTACCACACCCGCCTCATCGGCAAGATGGGCCTCCTGGAACACATCATCGTGACTCCATCCCACCACCGCGTGCACCACGCCATCAACTCCCAGTATATGGATCGCAACTTCGGCCAAATCCTGATTATCTGGGACAAGCTCTTCGGCACCTTTCAGGCAGAGCTGGCCACCGTGCCCCCGGTGTACGGCGTCAAGCGACCCGTGAACACCTGGAATCCCCTGCTGATCAACTTCCAGCACTTCTGGCTCCAGTTGAGTGATGCCTGGCGCGCGGAGAAGCACCTGGATAAACTGCGGATCTGGTTTATGCCGACCGGCTGGAGACCCGCCGATGTGTCGGTGAAATACCCGGTTGCCAGCCTTGGTGAAGACCTCTTCCTGTACCGCAAGTACGACACGGCCCCTGGCCGCCTGCTCTTGGGATGGTCCTGGCTGCAGCTGATAGTCACCCTGGCCCTCATGCTTTACCTTTTTAACCGCATTGCGGCCGTCAGCTTTCCGGAGATGCTGCTGTACGGGGCCTTCCTGTTTTTGAGCGTTTTCTGCTTCACATCTCAGCTGGACAAATCCAGCTGGGCTTTATTGCCGGAGGCCCTGCGCACACTTTTTGGACTCGCTTTGCTTTGGATGTATGACGGAAGCTGGTTTGGACTGGATTCCGCGCTATCGGCGGCCGTACTCGCTTTCCTGATGGCTTCCCTGGCCATGGCATTCTGGTTTTCAAAAAGAGAAAACCAGCGAGGCGCACTGCTGCGACAGTCTGCAGTGGCTTTCCTGCTACTTGCCGGGTCGGGCGATGCCTTCACCCAGATTACCCTGGCGCTGGAAAGCCCAATGGACGACGTGGAGGAACGCTCCGATGGCTCCATTTACACCAATTCTTCCGACCTGGAACTCGTGACAGATGCCGACTGGCAGGTGGTGGGGCTTCGCTTCAACAACGTGCTCATTCCCCAGGGCATGCTCATCCAGAGCGCCTGGCTGCAGTTCACCACCGAAGAGGTCAGCACAGGCGCCTGCAACCTGGAAATCAGGGCACAGGCCGTCAACTCCGCCCCGGCCTTCGAGGAAACTTATAAAAACCTCAGCACGCGCGAGCTGACCAACGCTACTGTCAGCTGGCAACCGGAGAATTGGAACCTCACTGGACAATCAGGCCTGCCACAGCGCTCTCCAGACCTCTCGGCTCTCATTCAGGAAGTGGTGAACCGCCCTGGCTGGGTTCCCGGCGGCGCGCTGGCCCTGGTCATCAAGGGCAGTGGCAGGCGGACTGCCTATGCCATGGAGGGGAACCCGGCCCTGGCAGCAAGGCTGGTCATTGAACTGGGCGTTGACGAGCCGACGGAGCCCTACAGCCAGCTTTTGATCAATGAAGTCATGCCGGCGAACGGGTTGCACCCCGATGAATTTGGCGAGACCGACGACTGGCTGGAACTTTACAATGGCGGCGATGACATCGTCAACCTGGAGGGTCTCTACCTGTCGGATGATGCCGCAGATCTTAAGAAATGGAAAATTGCAGGTTCCAAATGGATTTCCCCAGGCGGATTTGCCCTGCTCTGGATGGACGGCGATGCCGGACAGGGCCCTCTCCACGCGCCTTTTAAACTGAGTTCCCAAGGGGAAGTCATCACCCTGTCCCAGGAAATCAGCGGGCAACTACATGTCCTGGATGCCATGGACCTGCCGGCAACACCCCATAACATAGCTTACGGCCGCCGGGAGGACGGACTGGCCGAGTGGGTGTTTTTCAGCGACTCCAGTCCAAATGCCACCAACAAAGACAAGGGGAGGTACGAGGAGCTCGTCATCTCCTTTTCCGTGCCGGGGGGATTCCACTCGACACCTGTCTCCCTGGAACTGTTTTGCCCTGATCCCGGCGCCACCATCCACTTTACCCTGGATGGCAGCACACCGGACTCGTCCTCTCCGGTTTTCAGCCAGCCCATTCCCCTCAGCTATGCCAAGGTGGTAAGTGCCCGTGCCCTCAAACCAGGCAACATCGCCGGAAAGACCTTTGTGGAGAATTACCTCGTCGGCGCAGGACATACCCTTCCTGTGCTCTGCATACAAACGGAGCCGCGCAACCTCTGGGACCTGACATCGGGAATTTACGTAACAGGGACCAACGGCGTGCCAGGCTATTGCAGCGGAGAGCCGAGGAACTGGAACCAGGACTGGGAGAAACCCGCCAGCATTGCCCTCTACGAGCCCGGAGGCGGCAAGGCTTTCCAGGTGAATGCCGGCATCAAGATCGGTGGCGGTTGTTCCCGGGGCTTGAGGATGAAGAGCTTCAATGTTTACCTGCGCGGCGACAAGTATGGGGACGAGTCCATTGACTACCCTGTTTTTCCGGAGCTTGACATCCATCAATTCAAGAGGCTGAAGATTCGCAATGCCGGCAACGACTTCGAGCAGATGCACTTCCGGGACGGCCTCAACCAGACGCTGCTGCGCAACACCGTGGACCTCGACCTGATGGGCTACCGGCCGGCGGTGTTGTATCTCAACGGCCAGTACTGGGGTCTGTACGAAATCCGTGAACTCTACAATGAAGATTACATAGCATCCCATTACAATTTGCCGGATGCCGATTTCGACATTATCACCAATCCCCACCAGGGCGCCTGGGCAGAGGTCAATGAAGGCGATTACACAGCCTTCCAGCACATCAAGAGCTTCATTGAACAGCGCGACCTGAGCACTGCCGCCAACTACGAGTACCTCCTGCCATTGATGGACATGGAGGAGTACATCAACTACCACATCGCGCAGATATACCTGGGCAACTACGACTGGCCGGCCAACAACGTGCGCGTTTGGCGGAACCGCGACGGCGGCAAGTTCCGCTGGATGTTGTACGACCTGGATGCCACCACCAACTACGGCTGGTGGAGCAAATCCAGCTCTACCTATAACACCCTGCAGCACGCCCTGGCCATCAACGGCGACGCCTGGCCAAACGGCCCTGAGAGCACCCTCTTTCTGAGGAAACTTATGAAAAACCAGACGTTCCGGAATGAGTTCGTCCAGCGGACGGCCACCTTCCGGCAATTGATCTTCCATCCCGACCGGGTAAACCCCATGGTGGACAGCATCCGCCAATTGCTGCTGCCGGAAATGCAACAGCACATCCTGCGCTGGTCAGTGAACATCCCAGCCTGGGGCTGGGGATGGCCGGCTGGTGGTTCCCTGCAATCCTGGGAGGGATTCATCAATAACTTCAGGTCTTTTTTTTCCAGCCGCAGGCAGACCATCATCTATCATTTCAGGGAGACGCTGCAGACGGAGGGCACCTATCCCCTCAGTTTCAACTATCCGGAAGACACGCCGGGTGAGATTTTCATCCACTCCTGCGATATCAGGATTCCCCACAATTACGCCGCTGATTACTTCAAAAAGGTGCCCCTCAGGATCAAGGCAGTGCCGAAGCCAGGATACCGCTTCATCAAATGGCTGGAAACAGGCCAGACCAGTCCTGAGATAAGCTTCACAGCCTCCCTGCCTGCCCGATTGACTCCTGTCTTCCTGCCGCTGAGCCCGATGATCACTGAAATCCACTACCTGCCGCAAACGGGATCGGAGAGCGAATTCCTGGAAATACACAATCCGACTGACCTGCCGCTGTCGCTGGATGCTTACCGCTTTTCAGCAGGCATTGAATTTGAATTTCCGGAGGGAATTTCCCTGGCACCGGGGGAATACCTGCTGCTGGTGAAAGACAAAAGCAAGTACGCAGGCTTATCGTGCCAGGTGCTGGAGTGGGACAGCGGAGAGCTAGACGACCGTGGGGAAGTGATCAGGCTTGTCAACGAATGGGGGGAGCTGGCGGATAGTGTGAGTTACAGCAGTTCAGCGCCCTGGCCTGACCTGTCAGACCAGGCAGGGCACAGCCTGGCCTTGCTCTCCCCTTATTCCGACAACGGGCTGGGAGAGAGCTGGGGGATTTCCGATTTCGGAGGAGGCTCGCCCTGTGGGGAGCGCTCGCCGCTTGAAGCGGGACAAAATGAAGACTGGTTCCGTCTCAGGATTTACCCCAGTCCGGTCCTCAGCGAGCTGACGCTTGAATACAGCACGGTGGGGGATTTGCCGGTGGTGCTTGAGATCTTGAACGCTCTGGGGCAACCATGCCGGGTATTGAACCTGGAGCCAAGCCCGTTTTTGCAAAAGGCCATGGTGGATGTAAACGACCTGCCTGCCGGAGTTTACCACATCAGATTGTCGGGCGAGTCGGGAGCCCGGTATAATTTTGTAAAGATTTAAGCAGGTTGGCTGAAAATGCTGAAAATGGTGCCGCCGTAGTTGCGCTGCTGCATAAAGTGAGGATGTTTCTCGAAATTGTGATTGGGATTGTGCTCCAGCACAAACCACCCCCCGGGAAGAAGAAGTTGCCTTTGAAAAATCAGATCCGGCAGTATGTCAATGGTAGGCAGGGCATAAGGCGGCCCGGCGAAGATGTAATCGTATTTTTCCACACTTCGGTCTATGAATTTAAAGGCGTCGGAGAATACAATCTTCAACGAATCGCCAATGTTCAGTTCCCGGGCCGTTTTTTGCACGAACTTGACGCAATCACGGAAGTTGTCCACATAGGTGACATCCCCACACCCGCGGGAAATGAATTCATAGCTGTGGTTGCCGGTCCCGCCGAATAAATCCAGGACCTTCATTTCCTCGAAATCAAAGTTGTTCTGAAGGATATTGAAAAGGCTTTCCTTGGCGAAGTCGGTCGTAGGCCGGGTGGGCCACTTGTCCGCCGGTGGGTAGAAGCGCCGGCCTTTGAATTTCCCGGATATGATTCTCATGCAGCTTGATGACTTTTTTTCATTAGACTTGTTCTTGCGGGTCAGCGAAGTGGGAAAAATGTGCTGTTTTCTTTCCACTTGAAGGCTTTTGAGGGAGCATAGCCCAGCTACGTGGCCGAAAGAAAGGTGCAAAGTGGAAAAAAAGAGCCTTGTGTCCCTTCGATGCTCCGCCGAAGCAAGTCTATCAGTGTTGAATGGCAATCAGGCGGCGCAACTGAACTGAAAGCCATGCCTTTGCAGTCGCATTTTCAAACAAAGCCCAAACTTACAGGATTTTAACTCCCCTTTTCAACCCTTCCAATATTAAATTTTTATAACTGCTTAGCACCCCCTTGCAGATGCTGCTTGCCTTCCGGAAAGGAGGCTGTCACAAAAGATCCTGCAATCCATTCCGCCTGTGCCGCTTCGGATCATGGAAAGGGCTCAGGAGTTGTGTAAAAAATCCTGGCGGCTAGTTCTGCCGGTGCCGCACAGCTTCCAGGAAGGGCACACGGCGGGCCGAGGCCCACCGTGTGCCCCAAAATCCCTTCCCCGCGCATCTTCCCGAAAGGGTACCTCGTAAAAATGTCTTCTGAGACAGCCTCTTTCCGGGAGGCCAGCGATACCTGCAAAAGGTGTTAAACAGTTACAAATTTTTAAAAATTGTGGCAAGTCCCCTTGCACAGCTGAAAAATAGAACTACCTTTGATATGTTTAAACATATCGCAATGCAAATAAAAATTGACAAGCACGGGAAAGCGCCATTGCATGTGAGGGTAGAAATGATGTTGCGGGAAATGATAGAAGCGCCGTCCTACCGAAAAGGTGAATTTCTGCCCAAGGAGGTGGAGATAGCCAGCCGGTTGGGAGTGGCCAGAAACACCGTGCGCCACGCCATCAGCAAATTGGTCAATGAGGGGCTGTTGGTGAGGAAAAAAGGCGTTGGCACCAAGGTGGCAGCCAGGCGCATCTCCACCAGGCTCGACAGCTGGTGGAGCTTTACCCAGGAGATGAGCAACCGCGGGCTGGAAGTGGTCAATTTTGAGTTGTCGGTTACAAAAATGAGAGCCGACGAAGAAACATCCACCGTCCTGGATCTGAGGCCAGGTACCGAGGTGTTGTGCCTTTCCAGGCTGCGCGGCACCGCTGCCGGCCCCTGCCTCTTGTCACTATCCTGGTTTCACCCAAGACTCAAATTGACCGGGGAGGAGAGCTTCACCAAGCCCCTTTATGAAATGCTGGAGGAAGAACAAGGTGTCATTGTCGCCATTTCCCGCGAAGAGATCAGCGCCATACGGGCAGAGGAAGTGCTTGCAGAGAAACTGGGAATAGAGCGGGGAGATCCCGTTCTTTTCAGACAGCGACTGGTGAGCGATACTGATGGAAGAGCCGTGGAATTCAACAAGGTGTATTACCGTGGAGATGGCTTTTCCTACTCCATAGATATTGTAAGAAGCTGATTATAAACTATTTGATTTCACCAACTGCGTCAATCGGGCAAACATGAAACAAATCCGCACTGCCAAGCTAATGCTAACCGCGCTGGTCTTCCTGGCCGCCATTTCCGTACAGGCCCAGCAAATCGCCGGCAAAGTGCTCTCCGCTGAAGATGAATTGCCCCTGCCAGGGGTCAACATCCTCATTAAGGGAAGCAATGAGGGCACCATCACTGATGAAAACGGAAAATTCACGCTACCTGCCGCGGCAGGTGCCACCCTGGTCTTCAGCTACATCGGCTTTGAAAGCCGCGAGGTAGCTCTTAGCGCCGGGCAGACCAGCCTGGAGGTCCGGCTAGAGCCGGAAGCCAGTCTGCTGAAAGATATCGTGGTCGTGGCATACGGAACCGTCAAAAAAAGCGACCTCACGGGTTCCATTGCCACCGTCACCGGAGAGGACATCAGCCGGCTGGCCCCAGTGTCGCTGGACCAGGCCCTGCAGGGGCGGGCAGCCGGTGTGCAGGTGCAACAAGTCAGCGGAAGGCCTGGCGGAGAAACCTCCATCAGGATCCGGGGCAGCAGTTCCATCAATGCCGGCAACGAACCGCTGTATGTGGTGGACGGCATGCTCATTACCAGCGACAACGGCCAGACCAATGCCGGCGGCATCGCCGGCTCGGGGCTGAACGGCTTGTCAGCCATCAACCCGGCCGACATCGAGCGCATAGAAATCCTCAAAGACGCCTCCGCCACGGCCATGTACGGCTCCCGCGGCTCCAACGGGGTGGTCCTCATCACCACCAAAAGGGGAAAAGCCGGAAAGTCCTCCGTGACCTTCGACACCTATTTCGGCATGCAGGAGGTGAGCCGGCAGCTGGAGCTGCTCAACGGCGAGGAGTTCGCCCACTACATGAATGATTTCAGCCTCACCTCCGGGTTGCCGATAGATGTCCGCTACATCATCCCGGAAAAATTCGGAGAGGGTACCGATTGGCAGAAGGCCATCTTCCGCCGTGCGCCCATGCAGAGCTACCAACTCAGCACCCTCGGCGGCAACGAAAAAACCCAGTTTTCCGCCAGCGGCGGCTACTACAAACAGGACGGCATCATCCTAAACTCCGACTTTGAGCGCTTTAGCCTGCGCACCAATGTGGACCATGAGGTGAGCAGCCGCTTCAAGACCGGAAGCAGCATCAGCATCAGCTACATCAGCTCCCGGGGGGTACTGACTGGTGCCCAGAGCCCCGGCACCGGCGTGCTCTTGCCAGGCGCCACCATCTCCGCCCTGCTCTTCCCCCCTACCCTGCCGGTGCTGGATTCCACCCGGGCAGGAGGATACACCTTCGAGGACGACCGCGGGCGCAACATCGGCAATCCGGTGGCAGATGCCCGCGAAACTGACAATATTTCCCACAATGCCAGGGTCATCGCCAACACCTATGGCCTGTTGACGCTCGCCCCTGGCCTGCGCCTGAAAGCCAGCGCCGGAATTGACGGCTTTTCCTCCAAGGAAAACCGCTTTGTGCCCAATTTCCTGAAGCGGGCGGAACCCAGCAACGGCAGCGCCGTGGTGGCCACCGTGGACGGATACACCTGGCTGACGGAGTTCACGCTGAATTACGACCGCAAAATCGGTGAAAGGCACGCCCTGGACGCCCTCCTGGGAACCACTTTCCAGGGGTTTCACTCGGAAAGGCTCTTCGGCATTTCCCTCGATTTCCCGGACAACCGCACCGGCTGGCACAACCTGGGCAATGCCCTCAACCCGCAGCCGCCTGGCAACGGGGAGCTCTCCTGGGGCATCATCTCCTACCTGGGGCGCCTGAATTATTCCTTCGACAACCGCATCCTGCTGACAATGACCGGCAGGGTGGACGGCGCCTCCAAGTTCGGCAAGAACAACAAATACGGCTTTTTTCCCTCCGGCTCCGTCGCCTGGAAGCTGCACGAGGAAGACTTCATCCGCGACCTCGGCATTTTCACCAGCCTGAAAACCCGCCTCAGCTACGGCGTCATCGGCAACCAGGAGATCTTCCCCTATGCCTCCCTGGCCACGGTAGGCCCGCTCGGGCAGGGCGTCTTCAACAACACGGAGGCCTACATCGGTCAGGAACCCCTGCGCTACCCCAACGCGGACCTGCGCTGGGAGCGAACCAACCAGCTGGACTTCGGCATCGATGCGGAGTTCCTGGAAGGCCGCGTCGGGCTTACCTTCGACCTGTA
Source organism: Bacteroidota bacterium (assembly GCA_041159285.1). Lineage (GTDB taxonomy): Bacteria > Bacteroidota > Bacteroidia > Chitinophagales > Saprospiraceae > UBA6168. Next base: position 9,671 of record JBEAYO010000036.1, read on the forward strand.
CCAGAAACAGACCACCGACTTGCTCTTGTTCACCCCCCTGCCCACCACCTCCGGCTTCAGCGGGTATCTGGCCAACATCGGCGGGCTACGCAACCGCGGCGTGGAGCTGGCACTCAACACCCGCAACACCACCGGCCCGCTGGCCTGGCAAACCGACTTCAACATTTCCGCCAACCGCAATGAAATTACGGAATTGGCTGGCAAAAACGACATTCCGGTGCCTGGTGTGCTGCAAGTACCCAATGGCTGGAGTATCCTCCGGGTGGGACAGCCCATCGGCACCTTCTTCGGGTACATCTCCGACGGCATCTTCCAGTCGGACGAGGAGGCTGCCAACGCACCGGCCCTCAAGGCCCAGAACCCAAAGGCCGGCGACCGCCGTTACCGCGACATCAACGGCCGGGACCCGCAGGGCAAACTGACAGGCCAGCCGGACGGCGTCATTGACGAGGCTGACCGCACAGTGATCGGCAATGCCGTACCTGACTTCGCCTGGGGCATGACCAACAAGTTCACCTGGAAGGGCTGGGACTTGTCCATTTTTCTGCAAGGCGTGCATGGCAATGAAATAGTCAACGCCTATTTGTTTGAAATCGGTTCGCTGAACGCGGAGACGAATGTCCTGAAGGAGTATTATGACAACCGCTGGACACCTGAGAATCCGAACAACGAATATCCAAAGGTGGACCCTTCCGAGCGCAACATCTTCAGTGGTTCGCAGGTGGAGGATGGTTCCTTCATCAGGCTCCGGAACGTCACCCTGGGCTGCAGTCTGCCTGCCGACTGGTTGCAGCGGATGAAGATGAGCAAGGTGAGGATTTACGCGACTGCCAATAATTTGTACACTTTCACCAAATACCGGGGGTATGACCCGGAGGTAAATGCCTTCGGCCAGAGCCATCTGCTGCAGGGCATTGACTATGGTGGTTACCCGCTTGCCAGGACATTGATCGGCGGGGTGCAGGTTGTTTTTTAGTAACTGTTTAGCACCCCTTGCAGATGCTGCTTGCCTCCCGGGAAAGGCACATGGCGGGCCTTCGGCCCTCCATGTGCCCTGAAAGGAGGGTGTCTCGTCAGGAGGGCTTTTGAGACAGCCGCCCTGAAATTCCCTTTGCGCCGCGGTTTGGCTCCGCCAAACCGCGGCGCAAAGGGAATTTCAGGGCGTTCGGCGAGCCTGTGCCCCCCGAACGCCCTTTTCGGGAGCCAATCGGCACCTGTGAAACAAATCTCAAAAGTGCGAAGGAGCTATTGAGACAGGATTCAAAAAAGACATTCATCATCACTTGAAAATACATGCTCATGCTTAAGACACTAACAACCGCCGCAGCGGGAAAAAAGGCCAGGATCATCCTGTCAGCAATCCTTGCCATCATGGCATGCTGGGCCTGCAAGGACCTGCTCGAAGAAGACCCGAAGGATCAGATATTCGTCGAAAACTTCTTCCAGACAGAAAACGACGCCATTGCGGCCGTCAACTCCATATATGCCATCCTGAACTCCACCAGCAGCGCGCCGACCTTCGGTGGTGCCTACCACAGCAGCTACTGGGTCACCGTGGGCCTGGCCTCCGACGAGATGGAGAACAGGCTGGTCGGCGCCGTGGACCTCGACCAGTTGGCCACCTTCACCCACCGCCCGGCCAGTGCCAACCTATATGACTTCTGGAGCCTCGCCTACAAGGGCATCAGCAACGCCAATTTCGCCCTGGATGGAATACCCTCCATCCGCATGGACGAGGCACTCAAGAACCGCTACCTTGGAGAGGCACGCTTCCTCCGGGGCATGCTTTACTTTGATTTGGTGCGCTGGTTTGGCGACATCCCGCTCATCACCTCGCTCAACAGCGATTTGCGGCCTGCCAGGACACCTGCCGCTGACGTCTATGCACAGATCATCAGCGACCTTTCATTTGCCGCAGCCAATCTCCCGTCCTCCTACCCGCCGAACGACGGGCTCGGAAGGGCCACCAGCGGATCGGCAAACGGCTTGCTGGCAAAGGTTTACCTCACCATCGGAGAATGGCAGCAGAGCATCGACCAGTGCAACCTCATCATCAACAGCGGCCGCTATGGACTCTACCAGGATTTCGCCGAAGCCTTCCGCATTCCCAACGAAAATGGCAAGGAGACGCTTTTCAGCATCGGCTTCGGTACTGCCAACAACAGCATATCCTTCTGGGAGGTGGGCCAGTTCAACGTCCGCCTGCTGCCCCGGAAACTCTCCGGGGCTATCCAGGGTGTGAATGCCCAGGGCTGGCAGGTGGCCAACCAACAGCTCTATGATAGCTTCAACCCCTCGGACCGGCGCCGGGAGGTCACCCTGCTTACCGAGATACAGAACACGGATGGCAGCGTCACCATCGTGGAACCGCACATCCAGAAGTACTGGGACAAGGTCAACGAACCTCTGGCCGGCAACACAGACCACGACTTCCCTTATCTGCGCTATTCCGACATCCTGCTGATGAAAGCCGAGGCGCTCAATGAGCTGAACAAGGGGCCCGTGGCGGAGGCCTATGATGCTGTGAACCAGGTTCGCCGTCGCGCACGCTTCAACGGATCGGCGGAGTTGCCGATCCTGCCGGATTTGCAGGGATTGTCTTACCAGGCCTTCAAGGATGCGCTGTTGCTGGAACGCCGGCATGAGTTTGTGGCAGAGGGACAGCGCTGGTTTGACCTGGTGCGGTTCGGCAAGCTGCAGGAGCTGGTGCCGCTGGCAAAGCCTGGCGTGCAGCCGGAGCCTTTCCACAACCTCTTCCCGGTGCCTCAAACGGAAATCGACTTGAATCAAAACCTGTTGCCCCAGAATCCGGGGTATTGAAATAAAAAAACGTTATCGCCATGTCAGTCATAGCCTTAGATCTCGGAGGCACCCGCATCAAAATGGGACTGGTTGAAAACGGACAATTGCTTGCCACCGCCAATGTCACCGTCCCATCCAGCTCCAGCTTCGCCGCTGTGCTGCCCATCATCGAAGAACAGGTGGCCCGACTCACCGCTGCCGCCAATGCAGGGCCCGTCAAGGGCATTGGCATGGCCTTCCCCACCACCGTGGACAGCGACCGCATGCGCCTGCTCTACAAATACGTCAAGTACCCCGACGCCAACGACCTGGACCTGGCTGGCTGGGCCATGGAGAAATGGGGAGTACCCCTGTTTCTGGAAAACGATGCCCGCGCCGCCCTCGTCGGTGAGTGGAAATACGGTGCCGGAACCGGCACTGACCACCTTGTGATGATCACCATCGGCACCGGCGTGGGCTCTGCTGTGCTGATGGACGGCCGGCTCCTGAAGGGCAGCCGCTACATGGCCGGCAACCTCGGCGGGCACCAGAACATCCGCTACGATGGCGGGCCCTGCAACTGTGGCAAC
>JBEAYO010000037.1:0-12936 GCA_041159285.1 Bacteroidota bacterium
GCGGCTGGGAATCGGTTTTTTATCCAAGGGTCAGTGTCTTTTTCCAAAGATAACAAATCTTGGAGGATTTTAGTTTACGTGTTGGAATTTATGGATGGTGGCACAAGGATGCCAGCTTCTCTCAATGTCAAAAAACGCCCCTGAGCCGGCAAATTCCTTATATTGCAGCCAGTTTTTAAAAGAAATAAACGCATGAAAGATTCATCAGCCACCCAAGCGCCGGAGGCCGGGACCAAGGGAAAACCCTTCCGCCTGGCAGACCTGAGCGAAGACATCTGGGCCGTCATCATCGGCGGCCTGCTCATCGCCGGCGTGCTGGTTTTCACAGCCGCCGCACCGGAGTTCAAACTCCCCGTACCGGCTTTCAAGTGGTCCAGCCAGGAAGAATTGTTTGCCAAAGTGCTGCACCCCGACAACCTTATGCTGGTTGCCGGCATCGGCCTGCTCTTCGCCCTGCTGAGCTGGGGCAGCATGCGGACTTCCGGGGCAAGTGGTACAAAGGTGCTCACCGGCTTCCTGATGACCTACCTCCTGGCCCTTTGCTCCCTGGTCATCGCCGGCAACCAACAGGTCAACTCCTATGGCATCGAGTACGTCGTCTTTGCCCTGCTCATCGGCCTGCTGGCCGGCAACACAGGACCGGTGGCCGCCTGGTTCGCCGCTGCCGCCCGCTCGGAATTCTTCATCAAGACCGGCCTGATCATCCTGGGCACCAGCGTGCTGTTCGGCGACATCGTGAAGGCAGGAGCCCCGGGCATCCTGCAATCGGTGGCCGTGGTGCTGGTGGTCTGGTTCTTCTCCATGTGGCTGTCGCGCAAGCTGAAGGTGGACGATGAATTCGGGGTGATGATCGCCTCCGCCGTCTCCATCTGCGGGGTGTCAGCAGCCATCGTCGCCAGCGGCGCCATCCAGGGCGACAAGCGCAAGCTGTCCTACGTGACCACCCTGGTGCTGCTGGTTGCCATCCCGATGCTCATCCTGCAGCCCTGGCTGATCCGCGAGCTGCAGATTCCGGAGATTGTCGGCGGCGCCTGGCTGGGCGGCACCCTCGATACCACGGCCTCTGTCACGGCGGCTTCGGAGCTGGTGGGGCCGGCGGCCACGAAGGCCGGAGTCATCGTGAAATTCTCGCAGAACGTGCTGATTGGCGTGGCTGCTTTTTTCATAGCGGCCTGGTGGGCCCTGCGACAGTCGCCGGATGCGCAAGCCGGGGCACAAAAGCCGGGACTGGGCCTCATCTGGGAACGCTTTCCCAAGTTTGTGCTGGGCTTCATCGCGGCCTCGCTGCTCTTCTCCTTCCTGATTCCAGCCGAGACCATCAAACAGACCGGCAGCTTCCTGAACAGCCTGCGCACCCTGTGGTTCGCCCTGGCTTTCGTGGCCATCGGGCTGGAGGCGCGCTTTGCCGACCTCTTCAAGATGCAGGGAGGACGGCCTGCGCTGGTCTTCGTGGGCGCCCAGCTGTTCAACATCCTGTGGACCCTGCTCTGGTCCTTCCTGTTGTTCGGCGGGTATCTCATGGCGGCACCCGCCATCGAATAGCATGGGTAGGGGCGTCTCAAAAACCTCCTTTGCGGGAAGAATTTCCGATATTTGCGCCGCAAAAACACCGGCATGATCAACCTTACCAAACACAGCCTGCAGAAACTGGAAGCCCTCTTCGGAGAACTGGGCTACCTCATCCGCTACGAGAAGGGCAGCTTCAACTCGGGCTACTGCATCGTGGAGAACCGGAACATCGTCGTCATCAACAAATTCTTCGACCCTCCCGCCAGGGCCGGCGTGCTCCTCGAAATCCTCGGCACCCTGGAGTTTGACCCCGGTATTTTGAGTGAAAAGTCGGCCAAATTTTACCAGAAAACCCTGGAGAAGGACGCAGACGCGACGGAAGGCGGGGATCAGGACTGAGCGGCTGACAACAGCCCGTCAATGGCCGCCACGGCTTTTTCAAAGCGCGCCTCGTAATCGCCGGCGATGACGCAGTGCGGCAGTCCCCGGCTCTCCAGCATTTCCTTCAGGCGCTCGAAATGTGCCTGGCGCACGTCGCCGTAGAACCTGATGCCATCGGAGACCCAGTGCACATCGGGGGCCAGCAACAGGAAAAGGTCGTAGCGGCGCAGGTGATTGGCCTCGATGATCCAGGGCGGGCAGTGGCCGAGGTAGATTTCCGCCCACACCTCGGTGACGATGAGGTCGGTGTCGCAGATGAGCAAGCGCCTGGCCTGGCTGGCGGCGGCGTCCTCCAGGAGCAGCTGTCCGCCGGCGATGTGGGCGAAGTCCAGCGCCGTGAGTTCCTGTCCTGCTTTTTCCGTGTATTCCCTGCCATACTCCTCCACCCAGGACGTCTGGTAATGAGCGGCCAGTTTTTGCGACAGCACCGTCTTGCCAACCGATTCGGGACCGGTGAGCACCACCCTTTTTACAAAAAATGGCCTCGCAGGGGGCAGTATCAGGTCCCAGCAGGAAGCCGGGTCAGCGAGGATTTTTTCCGACGCGAGGCCGGCGGTAGCAGGCTCGCGCTCAAGGCTGCGGACGGCAAGTCCGGCGGCTGCGCCGGCGAGCTCGTCCGCCGTCCCGCCTGTAAAGATGAGTTCGCAGCCTTTGGTCCAGTCCAGGCGGTGGAGTTCCCGGAGCAGTTCGCCGGGCTGGTCCGGCCAGTGTTTCCCGGGCAGGTGCAGCACGTTGCAGGCAGGCAGCAGTGCTTTCAGGCAGGCGTAGCGCAAATGGCCCGGCACGGGGTCCTCCGGGCCGGAACACACCAGAATGGTCAGCTTTTCCACCTGGGCGGCCGCCTGCTGCAGGAGGTGCAGATGCCCCAGGTGCGGCACCAGGAAGCGACCGAAGGCCAGGCCGGAGGAGTGTGTTGCCATTGCGATGGTTGGGTGATAATTGTTTGGGCCAGGAGATTGAGGCACCTACACGAGGGTGGGTAATTTGGGGCCTGGCCTCTAAATTCATCGCGAAAATAGGGTTAATTTTTAAACAGGATTACTCTGATGAAAGGATTTGCAGGAGTGCGAGGGTAGGGAGTAGCGAGGTGTGCTGGAATCACCTCAAGAAACCAAGGTAACATCAAGGAATTCTGCTAGCGCCGATTGTCTCCCGTGAAGGTCGGAGGCGGTCTCAAAAGACCCTTGGCGTCTGACGCTGCCTAAAAGAATAATGAATGAATGTCCCATTTTTTGATTTTGCGAAGAAAATCAAAAAATGGGACATTCATTGTTTTGCTTCTCTGCTGAAAGCGGCAAAATGCTTTTGAGACAGGTTCAGGGCGGTCGGCTGCTCGCTTAAGCACGTCGCTGACCGCCCTTTCGGGAAAGCAAATGGCGCCGACCTGATAACCTGATGTTTTTTAACCGCTTCGCGGTCCTCTTCAAGCCACCTGGCAGCAGGACCGCTCTTCCAGCACTCGGTATCGCGACTAAAATAGTCAAACAGTCAAAGAACCGGATTATTCTGCGATGCACCTAAGGGATTGACCGCGCCGCCGGTAGTGGTTGCCCGGGTACATGTAGTCGCTGGCGAAGTATACCATTAAGGCATCGTTCGCAAAGTGCTCCGTGCTGCTCCAATAGTAGCCGATGCTTCCGCGGCTATACAGCTGACCGTCGTCGTTGCTGCGGATCCCAGCCGCCGGAAGCATCAAATTAGACCCAAAAAAGAACCCGCTGCTGTAATTTGTAGCACTGGCGCTCCAGGTGCCGGTAATAATTTTGAAGTTATGAAACAGGACTCCGACCAACTGTTCACTGGTTGGAACCCTGAATCCTGCCGGACAGGGATCGTTGGCAGTCTTCGAGGCATCTGACCAGGCCCCGTTGGGGGCGAGGGTGGAACTCCACCCACTGATGGAAGCCTCATTCGTCTGCCCGGAGCCGGAACCCGTCGGGCCATGGGCGAAGTTCGGCGTATTGGTATTCAGCCATTGGGAGGAGCTCGGCCCCTTGCGGCCCCACTGCCAATAGCCCCCGTTGATTTCCCAGCTCGGCACTAAAGGATTGGCAGCCGTATTGGCAGCCGCCAGGTTGTGACACATAAAGGCTTTCCACTGGCCCGGGGCCACGTAGGCCCCGCAGCCCACACGCACAAGCAAGTTGCAGGTCTGACCGCCAATGCTAAGGGCAAAGCTGGCCTGACCATCAGCAGCGGGTATGCCCGTGATGGTGTAAGTAAGGGAACCGCTGCCGTTGGAGAAACTGCCGGGTGCGAGGGAGGCTGTCAACCCCGTCACACCAGTGGAGTTGACCGTCTGTCCATTGTGCGAGCCACCGTTGCCTCCGGTGTAGGGCACGCTGGTGCTCACGCCGGTGGCTGCTTGGTTAAACAAGAGAGGGCCGGTGGTTGTCGCGCTGCCACAATTGAGGGCGCCGATAGAACCGAGGCTAGAGGGAGCAGCTTCGAAGATGCAGCGGACAGTGTTTCCAATCCCCCGACTGGGACTGTACGTGCTTGTAAAAAAGTTATCGCTGTCAAAGTTCAGGAGCCAGGCATTGGCTGCCCCGAATTCAGTGCTGCTCCAATAGTAGCCATAATTGCCGCGGTCAGACAGCTGTCCATTGCTGGCGTTCCTGCTGCCGGAGGCCGGAAGGAACAAGGACGTTCCATAGAGACAGCCGCTGCTGAAATTGGTCGAGCTGCTGAACCAGGAACCCAGGTTATTAGGGTTGTTATTGGCCAGCACGCCATCCCACTGAGCCTTGGTGGGCATGCGATAGCCAGTTGGGCAGGGGTCGTCTGCAGTTTTCGCGGCATCTGACCAGGCACCGTTTGGTGCATTGGTCTGACTCCAACCGCTGATGGCAGCAGCGTTGGCCTGTCCTGCACCGGATCCGGTGGGCCCGTGGGCAAAGTGTTCCGTATTGGTAGTCAGCCAGGTAGAGGGATCCGGCCCTTTCCGGCCCCATTGCCAATACCCGCCGGCGATCTCCCAGCTCGGCTGGAAAGGATTGGCGGAGGTGTTCGCTGCGGCCAGGTTCTGGCACATGAAAACCTTCCATAGGCCAGGCGCCACATAGGCGCCGCAACCCACGGGCACCTGCAAGGTGCAAGTCTTGCCGCCGATGTCCAGGGCAAAGTTGGCCAGGCCAGCAGCTGCAGCCGTACCGGTGATGCTGTAGGTGAGCGACCCGTTGCCATTTGCAAAATTACCTGCCGTGAGGGTAGCAGTCAGCCCAGTCACGCCGCTGGAGATTGCGGTCTGCCCATTGTGAGGGCCTCCATTGCCGCCGGTATAGGGCACACTGGCGCTCACCCCGGAGGCAGCCTCATCGGGCATGATCCTGCCAGTGAGGACAGTGCCGCCACAGTTGAGCGCACTGACGGAGCCAGGGGGTGGAGGATCCTCAGCGATGCAACGCACAGCATAGCCCGAGTTGCGGCTAAAGTAGCCCATGGTGATAGAGCCACCGCCGGAGAATGACAAATCCCAGGCCTGGACAGTCCCTTCTTCTGTGCTGCTCCAATAGTATCCGGCACCGCCGCGATCAAACAGCGAACCGTCAATGTCTTTTCTGTTTCCGGATGCAGGAAGCATCAATCCCGAACCAATGAGGCGGCCACTGCTGTAATTGGTAGGAATGCCATTCCAGGTGCCAGCCAAGGTCGGGGAGTTATTCGCAATCAGGCCGCTCCACTGGGTTTTGGTAGGCACTCGGAAGCCGGCAGGGCAAGGGTCATCAACGGTCTTCGAGGCATCTGACCAGGCGCCGTTGGGCGCTGCCGACAAGCCCCAGCCACCCACAGCAGCTTGATTGGTCTGGTTGGCACCGGGACCGCTTGGTCCATGCGCAAAGTTTTGTGTGTTTGTATTCAGCCAGGCCGTGGGATCCGGTCCTTTTCTGCCCCATTGCCAGTACCCTCCGTTGATTTCCCAGCTCGGCTGGAAAGGATTTGCAGAAGTATTAGCGGCGGCCAGGTTGTGGCACAGGAAGGCCTTCCATTGGCCAGGGGCCACGAAGGCGCCGCAAATCGGCACTTCCATGGTGCAGCTTTGGCCTGCGATGTTCAATTCGAAGTTGGCCAGGCCGGGTGCGTTGACCGTGCCGCTGATGGCATAAGTGAGCGAGCCGTTGCCATTGGCAAAGCTGCCTGGAGCCAGGGTAGCCGTCAAGCCTGTCACACCGGTGGAGGTCACTGCCTGGCCATTGAAGGGGCTTCCAGTGCCAGCGGTGTATGGCACGCTGGCACTGACACCAGCGGCAGCCTGTCCAGGGATTAAAGTGCCACTGGTTGTCGCACTCTCGCAGTTGAGGGCCCCGATGGGCGGCGGTGATTCGTCCACGATGCAACGCGCAGAGAGACCGAATATGCGCAAGACGCTGGAAATAAAGGAACTGCTGCTTTCAAAGTAAAAACACCATGCAGTGGAAGGATCGTCCTCCTTGCTGCTCCAATAGACGCCAAATGCTCCACGCTCATTTAAGAGGCCGTCTGAATAAAGCCTGTAGCCGGTCGAAGGAAGGAATAGCGCAGGTCCATAGTATCGGCCGCTGCTGTAGTTGGTGGTACCTGGACTCCAGGAGCCTACAATACTCGTAGCGTTGTTAGACAAGACACCCTCCCACTGTGCCTTGGCAGGCAGGCGAAAGCCCTCCGGGCAGGGGTCATTGCCTGTTTTCATTGCCTCCGACCATGCGCCATTGGGCGCCTCCGACGAGTTCCATCCGCTGATGGCAGCTTCGTTGTTCTCAGCTGCACCGGGGCCGGTGGGGCCGTGTGCGAAGTTTTCAGTATTTGTAGTCAGCCAGGCCGAAGGTTCCGGCCCCTTGCGACCCCATTGCCAATAGCCTCCGATTACTTCCCAGCCCGGCTGAAAGGGGTTGGCAGCGGTATTTGCAGCGGCCAGGTTGTGACACATGAAAACCTTCCACTGACCAGGCGCCACATAAGCCCCACAACCCACCGGCACCAGCAGCGTGCAGTTTTTTCCGCCAATGTCAAGCGCAAAGCTTGCCAGGCCTGCAACAGTAGCGGTACCAGTGATGGCATAGGTGAGCGAGCCGTTGCCATTGGCAAAGCTGCCTGCAGCCAGGGTAGCCGTCAAGCCCGTCACGCCGGTAGAGGTCACCATCTGACCGGTGTATGGGCCTCCTGCGCCACCAGCATAAGGCACGCTGGCAGTCACCCCCGAGGCCACCTGGCCAGGCATCAACGTGCCGGTGATGACGGCGTCATTGCACGCAAGGGCACTGATAGTGCTAGCTGTCACCGTTAATTCAAGTGTGCAGTGCTGTCCGCCGGCACTCAAAAAGAAACTCGCCGTGCCGGCTGAGACCGGCATGCCAGTGATAAAATAAGTCAGACTGCCATTGCCTTTCTCAAAGTTGCCGCCAGTGATTATCGCCGCCAGGCCGGCCACGCCAGTGGAGCTGACTGCCTCGCCTCCGTGAAAGCCGCCATCACCACCGGTATAGGGAATGCTTACTGCCACATTCGCGGCCTGTTGCCCAGCTACTAATTGCGCGCTGGCCGTCGCCCCGGCACAATCCAGCATTTCCACTTTTCCCTCGGGAATAAAACTGACCCAATCTGGGGCCGAGGAGCTGCCCTGGTTCAACTCGATGCTGCCTGCAGTGGTGTTGAATATCATCAGCCCCTTGGCAGGATTTACAATGGCTTCGCGCTGCTCCTGCGTCATTCGGGGCAGCAGGAAGCCCTTGTCTGTGCTCTGCACCTCAAAGAGAGCCGAAGGGTCCGTCTGGCTAAATAGCCGTGACGGGAGCAGGAGGGCGCCGAACAGCAGTATAAAGGCTAAAGCGCTCCTGCCCATAAATTGTACTGCTGCGCTAACCCCACTTTTCCATGGGGAACTGTTGAATAGTTTGTTTTGCATAAGTTATTTACACTATAGGTGTTAGTGAACTATACCCATCAAGCACAAAGCAATCATCGCACGAGTCCGGAATCCGTTACTCAGCCACACAGCGCAGCGACAAGCCATGGCTGCGGGTGTCATTGGCTGTAAATGCATCGCCGTTGTAAAAGAGCAAACTCCAGGCATTGTCTGAACCGAACTCCGTGCTGCTCCAGCAACCGCCGTAATCCCCCCGGACAGCCTGGGCACCGTCGTTGTAAAACCTATAACCGGAAGCAGGAAGCAGCAAAGCCGACCCAAAGAGGCGGCCGCTGCTGTAATTAGTTGAACTGCTGTACCAGGTACCCACAGCCACCTGGCTGTTATTATTGCGCACACCTTCCCATTGCGCGTTGGTCGGCAAGCGGAAGCCAGCCGGACAGGGGTCGTCAAAAGTTTTTGTGACATCCGACCAGGCGCCGTTGGGAGCATACGTCTGACTCCAATCATTGATGGCCGCTTCATTGGTCTCGGCGGCGCCGGGCCCGGTAGGACCATGTGCAAAGTTTTCCGTGTTTGTATTCAGCCACGTGGAGGGGTCAGGCCCTTTCCATCCCCACTGCCAGTAGCCGCCAACTATCTCCCAGCTGGGCTGGAAGGGGTCTGCGGCGGTATTGGCAGCTCCGAGATTGTGGCACAGGAATGTTTTCCAGTCATTGGGGGCCACATAGGCGCCACATGAAACTGCCAGGTCCAAGTTACAGCTCGCCCCGCCGATGTTCAGTGCAAAGCTGGCCGTGCCGGCGCCTGACGGGGTGCCGCTGATGAAATAGTCGAGGGTGCCGGCGCCATAGACAAAGGTGCCCGGGGGGAGGGTCGCCATCAAGCCGCTTACGCCGGTGGATGCCACTGTCTGTCCATTGTGCGGCCCGCCACTGCCAACGTAGGGTATGCTGGCCAAGACCCCGGAGGTCGGCTGTCCGGGGACGAGCATACCGTTAATTATAGCGTTATTGCAATTCAGGGGGCCGATGGAGCCTGAGGCCACGTTCAAGTCCAAAATGCAACTCTTCCCTCCGGCTTTCAGCACAAAGCTTGCCGTGCCGGCGCTGGCCGGTATGCCGGTGATGGTATAGGTCAGCGTTCCAGCGCCCAGGGAAAAATTGCCGCCAGCGACCAGGGCATTAAGGCCAGATACGCCCGTAGAGCTTGCCGTCTGACCCGTATGAAAGCCACCGTTTCCCCCAGTGTAGGGAATGCTCGCAGACATATTGATAACCTGCTGTCCTTGAACAAGTTGCCCGTTTATCCCCACCCCGGTGCAATCCAGCGAACCCACCTTGCCCTGTGTGATGAACCTGACCCAGTCGGGAGCTGCAGGGCTTCCTATGTTCATCTCCAGGCAGTCAGATGTGAGGTTGTAAATCATCAGCCCAGTGGCAGGATTCACTATGCTTTCTCGTTGGGCCTTCGTCAGACGCGGCATCAGAAAACCCTTGTCGGTACTTTGGACTTCAAACAAGGCCGAGGGTTCTGTCTGGCTCAGCAGCCGGGCCGGCAAGAGGAAGGTGGTGAGCAGCACAGCAATGGTGAAGGCACGCAATGGCAGCACTTGTGTGGCGGCACCTGGCCGCGTTGGACTTTTGATTATCATAATCTTCGTTGCTATATGTATTTTTACTATTACGTAAATTACCTTATCGTTTCTGATGGATGAGGAATACTCCTGCACACTGATCTATATTTTCATCCCATTTGCTAATCTCAGAAAAGCACTACCTTTTAGCCTAAAAACAGAATTATTCTCCAATGCACCGGAGTGAAAACCCATACAACCGGCTGTTGTTGGTCGTATAGGAACCTCCAAAGGAGCTTAAGACCAGGTACCAGGCATTACCTGAGCCCAGCTCTGTAGTGCCCCAATAGTAGCCGGAATTGCCGCGGCTGTCCAATGAACCGTTACTGGCAGTTCTGCTGCCAGTCGCCGGAAGTAGCAACCCTGGCCCAAAGAAACGGCCGCTGCTATAATTTGTAGCACTGGCACTCCAGGTGCCCACCGCAGTTTGGGTATTGTTAGCTGTCACACCGTCCCATTGCGCCCCAGTAGGGACGCGAAATCCGGCCGGACAGGGATCGTTGGCAGTCTTCGAGGCATCTGACCAGGCCCCATTGGGGGCGGTGGTGGAACTCCACCCACTGATGGAGGCCTCATTCGCCTGCCCGGAGCCGGAACCCGTCGGGCCATGGGCGAAGTTCGGCGTATTGGTATTCAGCCATTGGGAGGAGCTCGGCCCCTTGTGGCCCCACTGCCAATAGCCCCCGTTGATTTCCCAGCTCGGCACTAAAGGATCGGCAGCAGTATTGGCAGCCGCCAGGTTGTGACACATAAAGGCTTTCCACTGGCCCGGGGCCACGTAGGCCCCGCAGCCATCCACCGTCACCAGCAAGGTGCAGGTCTGGCCGCCAATGCTAAGGGCAAAACTGGCCTGACCAGCAGCAGCGGGTATGCCCGTGATGGTGTAAGTGAGGGAACCGCTGCCGTTGGAGAAACTGCCGGGTGCGAGGGAGGCTGTCAACCCCGTCACACCGGTGGAGTAGACCGTCTGGCCATTGTGTGAGCCACCATTGCCTCCGGTGTAGGGTACACTGGTGCTCACGCCGATGGCTGTTTGGTTAGGCATGAGGCTGCCGGTGGTTGCCGCGCTGCCACAATTGAGGGCGCCGATAGAACCGAGCATGGAGGGAGCAGTTTCGGAGATACAGCGGACGGTGCTTCCAATCCCCCGACTGGGACTGAACGTGCTTGTAAAAGCGCTAATGCTGCCAAAGTTCAGGAGCCAGGCATTGGCTGACCCGTAGTCAGTGCTGCTCCAGTAGTAGCCATATTTGCCGCGGTCAGACAGCTGTCCATTGCTGGAATTCCTGCTGCCGGAGGCCGGAAGGAACAAGGACGTTCCATAGAGACAGCCGCTGCTGAAATTGGTCGAGCTGCTGAACCAGGGACCCAGGTTATTTGGGTTGTTATTGGCCAGCACGCCATCCCACTGAGCCTTGGTGGGCATGCGATAACCAGTTGGGCAAGGGTCGTCTCCAGTTTTCGCGGCATCTGACCAGGCACCGTTTGGTGCATTGGTCTGACTCCAACCGCTGATGATAGCAGCGTTGGCCTGTCCTGCACCGGATCCGGTGGGTCCGTGGGCAAAGTGTTCTGTATTGGTAGTCAGCCAGGTTGAGGGATCCGGCCCTTTCCGGCCCCATTGCCAATATCCGCCGGCAATCTCCCAGCTCGGTTGTAATGGATTCGCCTGGGAATTGGCCGCGCCCAGGTTATGACACATGAAGTTTTTCCAGGCATTGGGGGCTATGTAAGCACCACAGCCAATTGTGAGGTTCATCGTACAAGCCTGGCCACCGATTTCCAGTGCAAAACTGGCCGTACCGGTATTGGAAGGAGTTCCGCTGATCACGTAATCGAGGTTGTCGGCACCATTGGCAAAGCTGCCTGCCGCAAGCGTGGCTGTCAGCCCCGACACACCGGTGGAATTAACTGTTTGACTATTGTAGGAGCCACCGTTTCCTCCCGTATAAGGAACGCTGGCAATCACACCGGATGCCGCCACGCCAGGTATCAGTGGGCCGCTGATGGTCGCATTGTCACAGTCTAGTGTGCTGATGTTCCCATCGGTCACATTTAGTTCCATTGAACAGATATGGCCGCCAAGATCCAGTACAAAGCTTGCCAAACCTGTACTGGAAGGCACTCCAGAGATCGTGAATACAAGGCTGCCATCGCCATAATCGAAGTTGCCGGAAACCAGCAAAGCTGTCAGTCCCAACACGCCCGTGGAGTTCACCACCTGACCACCGTGAAATCCGCCATTGCCGCCCGTGTAGGGGATGCTGGCAGACACGTTGATGGCCTGCTGTCCTGGCGAAAGTTGCCCGCTGATTGTCGAACCGGCGCAATCCAATGTTGCCACTTTGCCCTCAATAATGAACCTGACCCACAAAGGAGAAGTGGAATTTCCCAAATTAATCTCAAGACAATTTTCTGTAAGGTTGTAGATGATGAGCCCCGTGGCCGGGCTCACGATGACATCGCGCTGGGCCTGGCTTATTCGCGGCATCAGGAAGCCCTTGTCGGTGCTCTGCACCTCAAACATAGCTGAGGGTTCCGTTTGACACACTCCTTGAACCGGCAGCAGGAAGGTGGTGAGTAGCAGTGCCAGAAAAATTGTCGCTGGACTTGCTTTCTTAATTGTGCCACGAATTGCGTTGAACCAGGAAAAACAGCTTTGCCGAAAGGTTTGCATATATTTTAATTTTTATTCATCCGTACGAACGACGCAAGCCACAGGCCTGCTTTATCGAGGCTATTCCGATGAATTCCCCAAGGTGTCGCTTGAAAGAAGATACTATCAGCTTTCCGACTGAAGTCTATCTGCTGCTGGAAGTTCTGATTTCTGACTGGAAGCGTGGGAAGGAAAAGGCGGCATTTTTATAGCCTGCCGATGAATAAAACACCAATAATCCTGGCTTTTTTAATCCCTGGACCGTGTGCATCATGGCCCGTTGATGTTGGCTTCAAGTAAAAAATGAACAGTGAACAACGTTTAGAAATCGCAAGATGTGATTGCGCTGACAAGGTAGGAAATGCTGGCGGAAACAAGGCCACCACATGATGAATTTGTGGACGGTACAGGCAAGTTTTTTTTGGAGGTAGAGTCGGGCTCTTTTTGACCAGGATTAAAAGGATGAAAGGATTGGCAGGATTGCGGAGACGGGGTGAGGCGCAATGTGTATTGCTGGATTGAATAGAGTTACATTATTTGATTGATGTGTACAGAATCTCGTGGACCTTCTCGTAAAAGCACGAGTATAAAATCAAGGGATGCATCCCTATCTTTCATGCAAGGGTTTGCGTTAAAAGTTGCCAACGCACTGTTCTCATCATTGAAAAGGGCGCGAAGTTGTGCTCCGCGCCCTGAGGCTGTCTCAAAAGACCCTTGGCTACTGACGATTCCAAGGGATATATGAATGAATGCCCATTTTTGTAACTGTTTAGCACCTCTTGCAGATGCCATTGCCCTCCAGGAAAGGGCGCGGGGCTGCGCCCCGCGCCCTAAAAAACCCCATCCCCACGG
>JBEAYO010000038.1:0-12834 GCA_041159285.1 Bacteroidota bacterium
GATTGATACATTCTAAACCGCTTGGACTGTTTTTTTTTTTTACACGCAATCATTTTAAATGAATTCCAACCTGACTTTCCGGGAACTGGGCCTGTCTGCCGATATCCTGGATACCCTCATTAAAAAAGGATTTGAACATCCGACGCCCGTCCAGGAGAGGACCATCCCCCTCCTGCTGTCCGGCAACAAGGACATCATCGCCCAGGCGCAGACCGGCACCGGGAAAACCGCAGCCTTCGGCTTGCCCATCATCGAGCGCATCGTACCCGGACTCCACAAGGTCCAGGCCATCGTACTGGCTCCTACCCGCGAACTGGCCAACCAGGTCGCAGAAGAACTCGAAAGCCTCAAGGGCAAAAGAGACATCCGCATCCTGCCGGTTTACGGCGGACAGGGCATGGAAACGCAGCTACGCCAGCTCAAGCAGGGCGTCGACATCGTGGTTGCCACGCCTGGCAGGGCCATCGACCATCTCAACCGGAAAACCCTCCGCCTGGATGATGTCCGCTTCGTCGTGCTCGACGAGGCCGATGAGATGCTCAACATGGGCTTCATCGAGGACATTGAGCAAATCCTCACCCACGTGCCTGCGCAGCGTCGCATGCTGCTCTTTTCTGCCACCATGCCACTTCCCATCCTCCGCCTGGCCACCAAGTTCATGGGCGATTACGATGAGGTCAAAGTGCAGTCGAAGCAGGAATCCTCCGTCAACGTCGAGCAGGTTTACTATGAGGTCTTCGAAAGAGACAAGCTAAGGGCCCTTCGCCGCCTGATAGACACGGAGGACGAATTCTATGCCCTGGTCTTTTGCCGCACCCGCGCCGGAGCTGACCGGCTGGCCTCTAAGCTCAGCGGCATGGGGCTTGATGTGGAGGCCCTCCACGGTGATGTCACCCAGGCACAGCGCGAGCGAATCCTGGCAAAGTTCAAACAGGGTCATTCCACTATTCTCGTGGCCACCGACGTGGCTGCCCGCGGCATTGACATCAACGACCTGACGCACGTCATCAACTTCGACATGCCGGAAAGTCCGGAGTCCTACGTCCATCGCATCGGCAGGACTGGCCGTGCCGGGAAGACTGGCAAGGCCATTTCCTTCGTCACGCCCGGTGAATTCCGGAAAATCCGCTTTATCATTGACAAAACCAAGACGTCGATAAAGAGGGCGTTTCTGCCGGCCGGGCAGGCGGTGATAGATGCAAAGCGAAATGCCATGAAGACCAAGGTATTCGCCGCTGCTGACCAGGAAATTCCGCAGGAATATCATACCCTGGCGCAGGAGTTGCTCGCCTCTTCCAAGCCGCGGCATATCCTGGCTGCCCTGCTGCGCCTGCACTTTGGTGCGGGGCTGAACCCGAACGCCTATCCGGAGATTCAGTCACCGGAGCGACCGCAGTCCCGGACTCCGGAGCCGCAGCGATTTGCCAAAACTTTGGCAAAAAAGGCAAAGCCTCCCCACAAGCACGAAATGGCCGTTTTCAAAAAGAAAAAGAAATCCAGACCGGCTTTCTGACGCCGATTCTTCCACTGGTGCTCCCCACCTGTCAAAAAGGGGAGGAGGCTGTCTCAAAAGACCCTTTTGGCGAGGCGCCTTCTCGCAAAAGGTGCACTCATCGAAGCCCCGCGCACCTACCCCCCTTGCCACCGCGGTTTGGCGAATCCAAACCGCGGCGGCAAGGGTATTTTAGGCCATTAGGCCGGCCTAATGCCCTTTCCGGGGACTAATCGGCACCGGCGGAACGCATTGCCGGGTCTTTTGAAGTAGCCCAGCGCCCTTTTCAAGGAAAGTAACTCCATTCAGACGATTTTTTACACAACCCCAGGCTGTTGAGACAGCCTCCAGGCAACCGCATAATGCGCGGCCATTTTCAACATCCACCTTCCAGCCATCCTCCCGGGCACAAAGCCCTTGAAAATTTTCAAAACCAAACCCTTGAAAGCTTTATTTAATTTTAATTATTTCAATTAATAATCCATTTTGTTAAACGATATGTAATTATTTTAATTTTTTTATAAATTATTTGCATTTCAAATCCCTATGGCTTTAAATTTGCATTATCAAAAGCAAATGCAAAAATGATTGCATTAAACAATGTGAGGTGATGAAACAGGCAGCCATGCCCTCTTGTCTCGGGGGTGGGGGAGAACGGGAAAAACACAGCATAGAGCCGACTATACCTTGTGTACGGCCGACCAGGGTTGACCACTTATCTTTGTGCTGTAGCTAACCGCCCCGTGGAGGTTCGAATCCTCCTCTCACAGCCATACCACATTCAAACTGCAGGCGCAGCCAAAAATATGCGAAATGCAGCCGCCACATCGCAGCAGCGCACATTCTTTTCCCAGTTTTCGTTTATCTCCATTATCTTTGCACACCTATGGAAAAGAAGCTCGCATTCGCAACATTGCTGGCCGTTTTAGCACTGCTGTCCCTCAGCTGTAAATCCGAGTTTGAGAAAATACGGGCCAGCGGAGATACAGATCTCGTCTATAAAAAAGCCTTCGAATACTACGAAAAGGAAGAGTACCAGCGTGCTCAAACCCTCTTCGAACTGATCATTCCGGTGTACCGCGGCAAACCTGAACTGGAAAAGGTGTACTTCGACTATTCCTACACCTACTATCACCTGGCCAACTACATCATGGCCAATTACTATTTCAAGAACTTCTCCTCTACCTTCCCCTCCAGCAAGCAAAAGGAGGAAGCCGACTTCATGGCCGCTTACTCCAATTTTCAAATGTCGCCGAACTATCGCCTCGACCAGACCTACACGCTCAAAGCCATTGAGGAATTCCAGAATTTCGTCACCATCTACCCCAACAGCGAGCGAATCAAGGAATGCAACCGGCTGATCGATGAAATGCGACTCAAACTGGAAAAGAAGACCTTTGAAGAGGCCAAACTCTATTTCGACCTCGGGCAGTACCAGTCCTCCATCGTCTCCTTTGAAAACCTGCTGAAGGACTTCCCGGAAACCGGCAACGCTCCTCAGATCCGCTACCTGATTGCCAAGGCCTCCTTTTCCATGGCGGAAAACAGCGTCTTCGACAAACAGGAGGAGCGCTATCAGAAAACGCTGCAGTACGCAAAGGATTTTTTGGATAAATACAAGGATAGCCCGAACTTTAAAGAGGTGCAATCCATTTATAATGATTCAAACCGTAAATTAAAAACGTTTAATAATGGCAGATATCAAGACAAAGGCACAGGGGCTGGACGCTAATTTGAAAGCCCGCGATATTACCAGCCTCGCAAAACCAACAGGCAACATCTATGAGTCGCTGGCCATCATCGCCAAGCGCTCCCGTCAGTTGGCCATCGACCTCAAGCACGAACTCCATAACAAACTCAACGAGTTTGCCGTGAACTCCGATACCATCGAGGAAGTGACGGAAAACAAGGAACAGATTGAAATATCCAAGTTCTACGAGAAAATCCCCAGCCCGACCCTCATCGCCACGGAGGAGTTTATCCACAACGAGATTCACTACCACTACAACGAGAAGCGCCGCAAGCGCTAGTAAGCGGCCGGGAGGAAGTAGCACTGCAGGTCTCTTTCACGCCTGCCTCCTTTTCGAGAGATTTTCAAAAGGTTGCCCGCATTTTGAGATTGGCGCCTGAATTCCCCTTCCGCCGCGGTTTGGCTTCGCCAAACTGCGGCGGAAAGGGAATCTCAGGGCATTCGGCAGGCCACAGGTCTGCCGAATGCCCTTTTCCGGGGGGCAATCGGCACCGGCGGACCCGAATTGCCGGGTCTTTTGAGACAGCCCCGCGCCCTTTTCAAAAGAGGGTGTATAGCCGGGGGGCGTTTAAGCAGCACAGCCTGGACTGAGGGAGCGCGGGCCTTTGGCCAACCTCAGTCAACCGATTTCAGCAAATGGGCCGATACCCCCGATATTGGCAGGTGGACTGCAGCAAGGCAACAGCGCGATATTTTTCAGAATCATCATGCTCGGCAAAAAAATCATACTCGCCATTACCGGCAGCATTGCCGCCTACAAGGCAGCGCATTTGACCCGCCTGTTCATAAAGGCAGGCGCCGAAGTCCAGGTATTGATGACACCGGCCGCCACCGCCTTTATCACACCCCTCACCCTCTCCACGCTGTCCAAAAAAACCGTGTTTACCAACGTCATCAACGAAGACGAATGGGCCAACCATGTTCATCTCGGACTCTGGGCCGACGCCATGGTGGTAGCCCCTGCCACCGCCAATACCCTGGCTAAACTCGCCAACGGCATCTGCGACAATATCGTGTCCGCTGTCTATCTGTCCGCACGCTGCCCCGTATTCCTCGCCCCTGCCATGGACCTCGACATGTGGCAACACCCGGCCGTCAAAGACAATGTCAGCCGGCTGTCCTCCTTCGGCAATCATCTCATCCCCGTCGGATTTGGCGAACTGGCCAGCGGCCTGACCGGAGCGGGAAGAATGGCGGAACCGGAAGACATCCTGGCCTTCTTGAACGACTTTTTTTCGCAGCAACAGGACTTTGCCGGCAAAAGGGTGCTGGTCACTGCCGGCCCCACCTACGAACCCCTTGACCCCGTTCGCTTCATCGGCAACCGCTCCTCCGGAAAAATGGGCATCGCCATCGCCGAAGCCTTCGCCCGCCGGGGCGCCCTGGTGACCTTGGTGCTGGGACCTTCCAAATTGTCGGCCATCCACCCCAATGTCGCCACCCTGCGAGTAGAAACCGCCGAGGAAATGAAAAACGCTGCCGTGTCGGCCTTCGAACAGGCCGACGTCGCCGTGCTCTCAGCCGCCGTCGCAGACTACCGGCCCCGCGAAATTTCCACTCAGAAAATCAAGAAGACTGGTGACCACATCTCCCTGGAACTCGAAAAAACGCCAGACATCGCCGCCACGCTCGGAAAAATGAAGAGAAAGGGCCAGATCATCACAGGCTTTGCCCTCGAAACCAACGATGAAATCCAGCACGCCCTGCACAAGCTGGAAAGCAAAAACTTCGACCTCATCGTCCTGAACTCCCTGAACGACCCCGGCGCCGGCTTCAATTTCGATACCAACAAAGTTACCATCCTCAGCCGGGACAATAAGCGCACTGATTTTGAGTTAAAATCTAAAGCGGCTGTCGCTGAAGATATCGTCGGAGAAATCCTCCGCCTCAGTAAAAATTTGCCATCATGAAACAGTATATCTCTGCCTGCCTTGCATGCTTGCTCGCCCTGGCCGCCCAGGCCCAGGAACTGCAGGTGTCCATTACCATCAACACTCCTAAACTGCAAACCGCAGACCCCAAGGTGTTCGAAACACTGAAAACATCCGCCCAGGAGTTCATGAACAACCAGAAATGGACCAACGACGTCTTCGAGCAGGAAGAACGCATCAAGCTGGACATTGTCATGACTATCTCCAAGGAACTCTCCGCCAACACCTTCGAAGCAGAGGTGTCCCTGCAATCCTCCAGGCCGGTCTTCAACAGCACCTACGAAACCCCGATGTTCAAACACCAGGACAAGAATGTCGTGTTCACTTATGAGCAGTTTCAACCCCTGGAATTCAGCCAGACAACTTATCTGAACAATCTCACCTCCGTGCTCGGGTTCTATGCCTATATCGTGCTCGGCATGGACTACGACTCCTTCTCTTCCTTTGGTGGGGAACCCTATTTCCAGGCCGCCCAGGACATCGTGAACCGAATTCCGCCCAACGTCGCCTCCAGCGTCCCCGGCTGGCGCTCGATGGAAAGCAACCGCAACCGTTACTGGCTCATCGAAAACCTGTTGTCGCCCCGCGTGCGCCCCTTCCGCCAGACAATCTACGACTACCACCGCCAGGGGCTGGATGTCATGTACCAGGATGTGGCGCTCGGACGGGCTGTGATGACGCAGGCATTGGAAAAACTCAACGAAGTCAACAAAAGCTATCCCAACTCCATGATCATGCAGGTGTTCGCCAACACCAAATCAGATGAAATCATAGAGATTTACAAAGGAGCCGGCCCCCAGGAGAAAACCGCCGTCACCCGCACCATGGAGAAAATCGATCCGCCGCGGGCATCGGAATACAGGTCCGGAATCGGCAAATAACTTCCATCTCAAAGACTTCCCAATGAAAGCCCCACACCAGCCACCCCGGTTGCTGCTGGTAGCAGGCCTTCCTGCCTCCGGCAAAACCTGGTTTGCCCGCGCACTGGCCACCAGCCTGGAAGCCAACCACCTCAACAGCGACAAGGTACGCAATGCCTTGGGACTGAGGGGCCACTACGACCCCACCTCCAAGCTGCAGGTCTACCAGGCTATGTTCCGGCAGGCAGAAAAGGCACTCCAGCAGGGGGAAACCGTTGTCGTGGACGCTACTTTTTACAAGCAATCGCTTCGCCAACCCTGGATTGACCTGGCTCGCCAATGCCGGGTTCCCTGCTTCCTGCTTGAAATCAGGATTCCTCAGGAACTGGCCCTTGAACGCCTGCTCGTAAAGCGAGCCGACAGCGAGGCCACGCAGGAGGTGTACTTCGAGCTAAAATCTCAATGGGAAAGCATAGATGAGAACCATCTGGTCATAGAAGCTGCCAACCGCTCCACCGAGGAAATGATGGCCGTCGCGGCAACTTTCCTGTCTGAAGAGCACAACGCCATTCCCCTTTCATGAGCCCGCAGCAAATTGACAGCCTGGTAAACAACGGCTGCCTGCCAGGCAGCGATTCCCCGGAAGGCAGGCAACTCATCGAGACCCATATCTCCTGGGTGATACTGACCAGTCAGTTCGCCTATAAAATCAAGAAGCCGGTGCGGTTCAGCTTCCTGGACTTCTCCACCCCGGAGCGCCGAAAGACCGCCTGCGAGGAAGAACTGCGCCTCAACCGCCGGCTCTCCGACATTTACCTGGATGTGGTACCCGTTGTTTTTGACGGTCAGCAGTATGGAATAGGCCTGGAAGGCAGGGTGGTGGATTACGCGGTAAAGATGCAGCGCGTGGACGGAAGCCGGCAGATGGACCTGCTGCTCAGGAAAAACCAGGTCACTGCGGCTGACATTGAAGCCCTGGCCGTCCGGCTGGCCAATTTTCACCGCCATGCGAGGATTGTGAAAGTGCCCTTCGATGCTCAGCAGGTCATGGCAGATTTCAGCGATCTCTCTTCCGTTGCGGCGGTCCTCAGCCAAAGGGCAGATCCCGCCTTTTCAGCGCTCATCCCCGACTGGGTGAAATTAGCTGAAAAGGCCATTGTGCAGCTCAGTCCCCGTTTCGGGCAAAGGGTGACAGAGGGCTTCGTGCGGGAAGGACATGGAGACCTCCACTCCCGAAATATCTTCTTGCTGGAAGAACCGGTAATTTTTGACTGCATAGAGTTCAGCGAACATCTGCGCATTAACGACGTGCTGAGCGAGCTTGCCTTTTTGTCCATGGACCTGAAACGCTTTGGCAAAAAAGACTTCAAAGGCATGCTAATCAAAAAATACAATGAAGTATATCCCTGCTTCACCGACGAGCGGGACCAGGCGGTGTTCCAGTATTTCCTGCTTTACAGGGCCAGCATCCGCCTCAAGATTGCAGGCCTGCAGTTGCAGCAGCTGCCGGAGTCACCGGAATCCGGACTGAAGGAATTGAAAGCGGAAATTGCTGCCCTGGCCGGTCTTTGCCGCCATTACGCAGGCAAATTGGAAGAAATGCTGCTCCAACTCACCAAGGCTTGACTTCATAGGGATATCTGATTTGATAGGACTGTTTCACCAATTTCACGGTCATCTGCCGCAAGACATCCAGATTCTCCTTGTCCATGGCCGAAACAAAGATGTTGTCATGCGCGAAACGGTTCTTCAGGTTTTGCCTGAGTTCCCGCTCGATTTCCGACTTGGTTTCTGCATCCAGCAGTTTGTCGAAGTACCGCTCCCGATAGGCATCTATCTTATTGAACACGAGAATGGTGGGCTTGTCGAGCGCCTCGATGTCCTGCAGGGTTTCCTGGACGGTGACGATGTGTTCCTCAAAGCGGGGGTGGCCGATGTCAACCACATGCAGCAGGATGTCGCTCTCCCGGACTTCGTCGAGGGTGGATTTGAAGCTTTCAATCAGGTGGTGGGGCAGTTTACGGATGAAACCCACCGTGTCGGAGAGCAGGAAAGGGACATTGTCGAACACCACCTTGCGCACCGTGGTATCGAGGGTGGCAAAGAGCTTGTTCTCGGCAAAGACCTCGGTTTTAGCCAGCACATTCATCAGCGTTGATTTGCCGACGTTGGTGTAGCCAACGAGTGCGACGCGGATGAGCTCCCCTCTGCTTTTCCGCTGGGTCACGGCCTGCCGGTCTATCTTCTCAAGTTGTTTTTTCAGCAAGGAAATCTTGTCCCGCACGATCCGCCGGTCTGTTTCGATCTCCTTCTCACCGGGGCCGCGCATGCCGATGCCACCGCGCTGGCGCTCCAGGTGGGTCCAGAGGCCTCTCAGCCTGGGCAGCAGGTATTGCAACTGGGCCAGTTCCACCTGCGTCTTGGCCTGTGCTGTTTGGGCCCTGCGGGCAAAAATATCGAGAATCAAAGAGCTGCGGTCCACGATTTTGACCTTCAGTTCCGACTCCAGGGCAGACACCTGTTTGCCTGAAAGGTCGTCATCGAAGATGACCATGTTGATTTCCTCGTGGTCTTCTATGTATTTCCCGATTTCCTCCAGCTTGCCCTTGCCGATGAAGGTGCGGGGGTGCGGGTTGGGCAATTTCTGTATAAACCGCCTTTTAGATATCGCACCTGCTGTGAGGGCCAAAAATTCGAGTTCGTTCAGGTATTCCGTTACCTGCTCCTCCGTTTGAGATCCATAGATGAGCCCCACGAGAACTGCATGTTCCTCCTGTTGGATGATCTTTGGATTGTTGTTGACGTTCCACTCTTTGCTCATAATGTCCTCACTGAGTTAATTCTGATATCATTTGCCACGCCCTACCCAGTCCTGCGGGTTCAGGCGGTTTTTCTCCTGCCAGATTTCAAAGTGCACTTCCGACACGTTGGACTTGCGGTCCGTACTTACTTTTCCAATCGTTTGCCGGCTGGTCACCCGGTCTCCCTTTTTGACGGTGACCTCCGACAGCTTTGAATACACTGTGTAATACTCGCCATGCCTGACGATGACCATGTAGTCGTAGCCCGGGACGAACTGCACGCCGGCCACATCCCCTTCGAAGACGCTGCGGACTGCGGATCCCGCATCGGTTTGTATGTCTATGCCGTTGTTGACAATTTCCACCGAGGGAATAGAGGGATGGGGCTGCCTTCCGAACTGCCCGGTGATGGCACCGTCTTTGACAGGCCAGGGCAATTTCCCGCGGTTGCCGCGAAAATCGCCAGACAAGACGGAGGTTTCGGAGGGCGCAGTGCTCTTTGACTTGCCACCCACCCTGGCGGCCGCAGCTGATTCCCGGCGCGCCCGTTCCATTTCCTCCCGGATCACGCGCTCGATGGCATTGCTTAGAGAAACCTCTGCCTTGCGCTTCTCCTCGAGTTGCCGGGCGAGGCGGGCTTCATCGCCCTTCAGTTCCGTCAGCAACCTGTTCTTGGCGGACATTTCCAGGTTCAGGATGTCTGTTTGCCTGCGCTCGGAATTCAGCAACCTTTCCTTTTCACTTTTGCGCTCCTCGATGGCGGCTATTTTATCCATCAAGGTTTGCTGGGTCTCCTGGATAAGACGGGTTTGCTTCTGGCGATAGTGGTCGTATTCCCGAAGGTATTGCCAGCGGCGGAAAGCTTCGTTGAGGTTGTGCGAAGAAAGCAAAAACAGCCACTCGCTACGAGCCAGTTGCTGGCGATAGGCATGCCGGGCCATCTTGGCGTACTCGGCCTTCAGGCGGTCAATGTCTTCCGTCAGTGCCATTACCACGCCTGAGGTTCGCTCAATATTCGCCCCCAACAGGGCCACTTCCTCCTGAAGGGTTTCGATCAGTTGCTGTCTTTTGCCTATTTGCTTCTGCAGGGTGACATAGCGGACCAGCGTTACCGCTTTGTTTTCGGTAGTTTTTTTCAGCCGGCTGGAGGTTTGCTCAATCTCCCGGAGTAGTTTTCTGCGCTTATCCTCCAGGTCCTTCCGGTTCTGCTGGGCATCGGCGGAAAGCGGGCTGGACAAGAGCAGCAACATCCCCCAGCACAGCATGAACAGCACTCGAATGAAGGAAACCGGCATGGCCCTATTCTCCACTTCGATACTGTTCCGGGACGTTGAAATCCATTTTTTGAGGGACATTCACTTCAACTTTTGTAAACTCGATATTTACATTCATTTGCCCTATGTCCGGGCTTGCCAATTTAAGGCTACGAAAATATGAAAAATTCTGCTTATCTTCTAATGATTGGTAATTGGCCGACATCATGCGAAGGCTTCGCTTGCTTTGCGCATCGTTCACAAAGAACTCCCTCAACAACAGGCTTGCCTGGTCAAGTTTATACCTGGCCTCCAGGTTCTCGCTCTGCTGCTGCAGCACGTAGAGCCCGGAGTCCAGGCTCATCTCCGACTCGCGGGAAAAGAATACGGGATTGCCCAGCAGCAGGGCCTGCAACCCTTGAAAAGAGAGGGGAATCTGGTATTTCCGCCGCAGGGCCTCATAAGGCTCCGCACTGTACTCTCCGTTCATGCGGTCAATGATTTTCACAGAATCGGGTGTAATCAAGACCCTGACGCCCTCGATGCTGAATTTTTTAAAGGCCATCCAGATCGCACTGTCTTTCCTCGTGCGGATGAAAGCGGAAAAAGACTCCGAGCCATACTCATCGGAGTAGGTGACCTTGGCTCGCGCCCCCAGCCAGTCGGCACTGACCTGGTTGTCGATCATTCGCTTCATCAGCAGCTTCTCGTCTTTGTCGCTGAGGCCACCCTCCGATGCCCGCCTGAAAGTCCCACAGGATTGACTGAGCAGCACCGCTATCACCAAAAGCAAAATATTGTACTTCAAGGCATTTCGTTTTTTACATCAACGCAGGAAACCGCCATTACGTTCATCGGAGGCCATTATTCAGGTTTTATTTTTTTCAAAAAACTTACTGTTTGCACCATGTCTTGCGACAAAATGCGATCATCCTTCAGCGCGGGAACGACTTCCCGGTAACTGCGCAGCAATAGCTCAATCGGGGGGGAGCTGGCCGCCGGCCTTCTGAATTCCATGGCCTGTGCGGCCGTCATCCATTCTATAGCCAATACGGTTTCCACGTTTTGGACAACGCGGAAGGCCTTGGTGGCCGCATTGGCACCCATGCTCACGTGATCCTCCTGTCCGTTGGAGGACACGATGCTGTCCACCGAGGCCGGCGTGCACAGTTGTTTGTTCTGACTCACGATGCTGGCTGCCGTGTACTGGGGAATCATCAAGCCTGAGTGCAGGCCGCCCTGGCTCGTCAGGAAGGGAGGCAGGCCCCGCTGCCCGGAGATGAGTTGGTAAGTCCTTCGCTCCGAGATACTGGCGAGTTCGGCCATGGCAATGGCGAGGTAATCCAGCACCAACGCCAGGGGCTGCGCATGAAAATTACCGCCGGAGAGGATGAGGTCATCGTCGGGGAACACCGTCGGGTTGTCGGTCACGGCATTTATTTCCGTCAGTAGCACGCGCTCCACATGCATCAGGGCATCGTAGCTGGCCCCATGCACCTGGGGCACGCAGCGGAAAGCATAGGGGTCCTGCACGTTGTTTTTCTGCCGGGTGGCGATTTCACTGCCGCTCAGCAAGTTCCTGATCCTGGCGGCTGAGTATATCTGCCCTTCGTGAGGCCTGATGTTCTGCAGCAATTCATGAAAGGGAGAGAGGCGGCAATCGAAGGCATCCAGAGAAAGGGCTGCGCAACAGTTGGCAAGCGAGAACAAGCGCCTGGCTTCCAGGATGCACCACACGGCATAGGCCTGGCAGAATTGCGTTCCGTTGAGCAGGGCGAGTCCCTCCTTGGCTTTTAGCCGGACGGGCTGCCAGCCGTGTTTTTCAAAGGCGGCGGCAGCGGGCAACCGTTCTCCGGCCATCCGCACCTCCCCGAGCCCTTCCAGGGGCAGGCTGAGGTGTGCCAGGGGCGACAAATCGCCGGAGGCACCCAGGGATCCTTGCTGAAACACCACGGGCAGTACGTCGCAGTTGTAAAAATCAACCAGACGCTGCACCGTGGCCAGCTGAACACCGGAGTAGCCCCTGGAGAGCCCCTGGATTTTCAACAGCAACATAAGCCTGACGATGTCAGCCGGGACTTCCTCCCCCATGCCGCAGGCGTGGGACTTGATCAGGTTTACCTGGAGAGCCTCCAGTTCCTCCTTGCCAATCTGTACGTTGCACAGCGAGCCGAAGCCGGTGTTGATGCCATAGAAATTCTCGTTGGAGCGTTCGATTTTTTCCTCCAGGTAGTTGCGGCATTTTTCAATGTGCCGGATGCTGTCCTCCGAGAGGCCTATGCTGAGCCTGGATGACATCAGGGTGGCAATTTGGTCGAACGCGAGTGGGTCAGGGCTTATCAGGTGCATGCTGGATGTTGTGGATAAAAGTCTCTGTTCTGCTGCCGAGGCAGCCATGCTCCAAAAGGAGCGCCTCGTCGGCGGAAATATTTGAGATAGCGCCGCCAGGAGCCGCGCAAACGCGGGACAAAGATACTGCTTCTCCAATCTCGCTTCATTTAAATGTATGTTCCAATCCCTTTTTACGGCAATCGAAAAGGAAATTTTCAGAATCCCCTCAAAATAAAAAGTATTAAGCCGGGCTTCAGCGTTGCTCAGCCTTCACAGTCACTAATGACGCTTGTCTCCGGAGAAGGTTTTTGTGGGCTCGAGGCTGTCTTGAAAGACTTGGCAATACGTTCTGCCGGCACCTATTGGCCTCCGGAAAGGGCGTTCGTCCGGCCTGCGGCCGGCCGAGCGCCCTAAAA
>JBEAYO010000039.1:0-12807 GCA_041159285.1 Bacteroidota bacterium
CTATCAGTGTGTTACTGAATAAAGTATGTATAAATAGGAACTATTGCGGATGAGAAAAAGTTCCGGACCGGGCAAAAAAAAAGTCGCTTTGGTAAAGCGACTTCATAATTTATCCCATGAACATATCCAAAACAATATTTTTTTTTCAATTCCCGAGGCGAGACTATAATATTATTAAAAAACGACTTACCTTGTGCCCATTATCAGCAATTACTTGCTATTGACAAATTATAGTCCCATGAACATGTTTTAAAAAAATCGGCTGGCTTTCTCGAAAGCTGGCCTTTTTTATTGGTAGCGAGTCTTGAATTCAGAAGGAAAAATAGTAAGCCGCCCCGAAAAATCGGGACGACCCACTATTAACAAATTATAATCCCATGAACATATACAATCCTGGACGCGGCTGCCCTCTCTTCTGTCTCTTGCATCTCAACACCTTCAAGCTGCCGCGGTTTTTTTGCCAGTTTTAAAAGGAGCAAGCCGCTGAGACGAAGCAAAGGCGGCTTGCTACTGACAAATTATAATCCCATGAACATTTTCAATTTTTGGGCAGCCACTTTTTGGCTGCTTTGATTCTCTCTCCGCTTGAATCACTTTCACGATACAAATATGAATCAATCCACCTCCCTGAACAAAGACAAAAAAAGCAGCTTATTATATTTTTTTTACATTAAATTGAATTAATAAAAAGTAACAACTGTTTGATTTTCAATTTTTTATTTTCATTTTTTTGGGATTTTTTTCTTTCGTTTTGTGAAAATTAAATAGTTTTTCGACTGGCATTTTTTTTAAATTTGATGAAAAAAAATCTTTGCCTGTAGAAAAAATCCCGCCCTGTCTGGTGTTTAAACGCATCTTCTGCATCTCCATCCTGCAAAATCAGCAATAAAAAAGGCGTAACTGTACAGCACCCCTCCTCGGTGTTGTGTCAAAAGTCTGTGCGGCCCTTTCTGCCGGTGCTGCTTGCCTCCTGTAAAGTGCGGTCGGCGGTGCACCTTAACGCGCCGCCGGCCGCAGAGGGAGGTTTTTTAGGGCGCTGGGCTGCGCCCCACGCCCTTTTCAATGCAGTAAGCAGCGCAGTCGCAATGTTTACTGCAAACAAAGCATTTGAAAATCAAGGGTTTTTATTCCTGGTTTTGCAGGATTGAGGTGCGGATGATGCGTTTAAAAGCCAACCGGCACATCCTGCCAACCTTCTCCACTCCCACCATATGCTGCCTTCCAAGTGGAGATTCACTAAGAAAACACTGACTCTTATTAGAAACTGCAATGGTCGGGATAAAAGTTCCCTTTCAAGTGAATGAATGGACATTTTTTGAATCCCCCGGGGTATGCATCAACAACTTGTCTGAAAGAGAACTATCGAAGCAGGGAGTAAAGCGAGGCGGGCCACAAAAATTGCCTGGAAACGATTTTTCCCGAAAGGTGTGAAACGCAAAAAAAAAGGGCGTTCGTTTTCGAACGCCCTTTTTTTTTGCAGAAAGCTGCCTGACTGAAGTGACCTTATCGAATCACCTGAACTTTCGAAGCCTGGATCGCGCCGTTGGAGTCAATTACCTTCAAGGTGTAAACCCCGGCCTGGAGAGAAGTCAGATCGAGCTGAAGGTGCCTGGACTGAATATCACCGGAGTCATAAACCAGTGAGCCGGTGAGGTTATACAGCATTACCCTGTTCATGGAAGCATCAGCACCGTTGAGGTGAACGTTGGCGAAACGCCTGCCAGGGTTGGGATAAACGATAAGTTGGTTGCCGGTTCCTTCCTTGCCGGTTCCAGCGCCGTTCGTGTTGAGCGTCAGGTCGAAGCTGTTGCCTTCCAGGCCGATGAGCTGGCCTTCGCCGTTCATCATGCCACCGGCATTCAACTTGATGGTGGTGGATTTGCTGCGCAGGCGGGTGCCTGTGATGTCATCAATCACGATGAACTCCACCACGCCAATCACACCATAGCCGCTGGCCGAGACGCCGCTGGTGCGGGTATAACCCGCGTCAATTTTGCCGCCGAAAGGCTTCTTGACCATGGAAAGAATCGGCGAGTTATACTTCATCCAAGCGGTATCGTTGAAGTAGATGTTGACATCCTCGAAGAATGCAGGGTCATAGTCTATGCCAAAGGTCAAGCCATAGGCGTTCAGCGCATGGACTGTGTCGTTGCCAAGATAAACGGGGGCATAGATGACATCTCCCGGAGAAACGTTGCTGAATTCCGGCTCCTGAATGTAGAAAGGCAGAGAGCTAAGGCCCTGCACCGGTTCCGGGGTGAGGTTGTGGTATTTGCCATAGGACTGGCTGATAGCAGTTGTGTCCAGCGCTGAAACGATGCCGTTTCCATCACTGTCCACGTGCTTGATGTCATAGGTCAGGCCAGTGGTTTGCAGGCTGTTCCAGTTGCCGGCGTACTGCCCGTACCAGTAAACGCTGCCGTTCTGGCGGGCCGGACCCACATCCCCCATGCAGAAGCCGATGGGGAGGATGTCGCGTACATCCACCACGCCGTCCAGGTTGGTATCGCCAGCCCAGACGCAGTCAGGACCAGCGCATTGCGGGCCACTCATCGCGCCGATATCCACAATCACCTTGACGAGCGGGCAGTTAGAACTGGAAGGACCGCCGGGGCAATAATTGAATTCAAACTCGTCGAGGCCGGTGGCGCCCGCGTTCGGTTCGTAAACCAGCATGTTATGGCCGCTGAAGGTTTGCCCATGCTGGCTGGACACCGTATGCCAGCCAGGGTAGAAGGACACGCTTCCCTTGTCGCCACCAGCCGAGTAGTTGGTGTATTCGTAGGATTGCAGCGGCAGGTGGTCGCCGAGGACCACCGGGGTATTCAGCGGGGTGGAGATATGGAAAACCGGAAGGGCCGGGTTTTGATTGCTGACCACGATATAGCACCAGGCCTCCTCGAAGTAGTTGCTGCCCGGGGAGTAGGCCTTGTACTTGAAGCGGTCGATGCCTGAGAACCCAGAGGGCGGCTGGTAGTGGTAAATGCCTTTGCCGATTTGCGGCATATGAGTCAGCACGCCGCCTTGCTGGGTATTGGGATAGCCCGCCACGCTGACGCTGGTGAGGTAGCTGCCGCCCTTGTCGTTGTCGAGCAGCCGGATTTGCTCCAGCTCCATGTCAACCGAGGTATAGACGACATCGTCCACCAGGAAATTGTTTTTAGAAGGCGCGTCCAGGATCCGGATAGACACCACGCGGGTGCGGTTGCCGGAGGGGTCGTGGAAAACAGCCTTGTCGTAGCCCGTGTAACCGGGGTTCGGAATGTAAATCAGGACATCAGCCGTGTCGATGGCGCCATGGAGGGGAGCCGAGACCAGTTGGAAGCTGTTGTCGATTTCTGCGAGGACCACCTGGGCTGCATTTTTTTCCGTCAGGATGAAGAGGGAGTCGTATGCAGGCGAGGGAGAGTAGGACACCACGATGCTGACGGTTGCCATGTCGCAGGACCCTTGCTGGTCGCAGATAGTATAGTTCAGGTTGGCGACCCCGGCGAATCCGGGAGCGGGGGTAAAGCGGATTTCCGTGTTTCCGTTGATGCGAACGGCGGAGCCATGGTTCACGTTCGGGACGTCGGCGACGGTGAGGTTGGTGCCGTTGCCTGTGTCATTGCTCAGCACATCGATGTCAACGGATTGTCCTGCCTGGGTGAAGGCATAGTCGTTTTCAGCCGTGAGATGGGAGGGGACGACCAGGACATAGAAAACCTTGAAGGCGTTTTGAGATCCGGAATTGCCGAACTGGCGCAGGTATTTGATGGAAAAGGTGTCCCTTCCGATGAATCCGTTGTCGGGGACGTAATACAGGTGGTTGGTGGCGGGGGTGCCCTTGATGCCCTGTTGGCCGTTGCCTCCGCAGCAGCTGGAGGGTGAAAAATAGGAAGTCCCGTTCTCCGGGGTGTCGGAGGACAGGATTTGTGGCGCATAGGAAAGCCCGTAGTGCTGGAACTGAAAATGAAGGGTATCGTTTTTCAGGACCGTGAGCTCATGGATTTCAAGCGTGGGTGCTTGTGCCGACAGCAGCATCGGCAAAAGGACCAGCAAGAGCCCAGGCAATAAACTCCTCTGCGTTTTTTTGTGTAGCAATACATTCATGGATTCGCGAATTTTCATTGCTTAGATAGTGTTTCAACCGAAAAATTTTTTCGGATTTTTCTATTTTTTTTCGCTCCGTGACGCTAGTTCAAAGTTCTTCTTTTAAAAGTCACAACAAAATTAATATGAAAATAAAAAATATGAAAATACAATTTAAAGCGATTGTGAAAGTTTTTCTTATTATATGAAAGTAATTGTTAATTTCATAAGGCTTGTCAATCAATATCTAGAGTGTCCAAGCCATGGTTTTGAAAACCTGATTGTGAAATATTAATTTTTGTTTAATTTTGGATTTCAATTTTTCGCTGAAAGAAAAAAAATCAAGTGTT
Source organism: Bacteroidota bacterium (assembly GCA_041159285.1). Taxonomy (GTDB): domain Bacteria; phylum Bacteroidota; class Bacteroidia; order Chitinophagales; family Saprospiraceae; genus UBA6168. The sequence goes on from JBEAYO010000039.1 coordinate 4,422, forward strand.
CAATTGAAGGTCCAAGGTAACAATTTTTATTGAAAATGCAAAGCAGCAAATTATATTCCATACTTTATAATTTTGACAAATATGAGCAGAACCGGCTCAAAAAGTTTTTGCAGTCCCCCTACTTCAACCGCAATGAGTCGCTTGTGAAAATTTTCGACCTGCTGACCGACCACATCAATCTCGGAAAGCAAGGGGAGTTGGCAAAGGAAAAAGTATGGAAAAAGGTATACCCGGGCATCCCTTACGACGACACGCTTTTCAGGAAGAACTGCTCTGACCTGCTCAAGCTGATCGAGGGCTACCTGGCGCAGCAGGTCTATGAGGAAAACCCCATCCAGCAGGCCGTCTATCTCATAGAGGCCGTGGGAAAGCGCAAGATGGAAAGGCTGTTCAACTCCACGCTCAAGACGGCCAAGCGCTTGTCAGACCTGCAGCTGTACAGGACGGCCACCTACTACCTCTCCCAATACCAGGTGGAAAGGAATTTTTACGACCTGATGGAGCTCCAGCACGACCGCACCGCCAAGCGGAACGTGGAGGAGATCCTGAACCACCTGGACCACTTCTACCTGGCAGAAAAGATGCGCTACAGCTGCTCCGTCCTCAGCCAGCAGTCGCTGGTTTCGCACGAGTACAAGCTGCTCTTCATCGATGAGATCGTGTCCTACATCCGGCAGTACAACTTCGAGGAGGTGCCCCCCATCTCCATCTACTACCAGATCTACCTGACCTATGTGGAGGCAGAGAATACCGACCACTATTACAAGCTCATAGAGCTGCTGGAAAAGCACGGGGACCTGTTCCCCCGGAACGAGGCCGAGTTCATTTACACCACGGCGCTGAACTATTGCATCAAGAAGCTCAACCAGGGAAGTCACCAGTTTCTGGAGGAGTATTTCAACGTCTTCGTCATCCTGCTGGAAAAGGAGCTGCTCATCACAGACGGCGAGTTGTCACCCTGGCACTTCAGGAATATCGTGACCGCCGCGCTCCGCCTCGGAAAATTCGAATGGACAGCCAATTTCATCAATGAATACCAGTCGCTGCTGCCGGCCAGCATGAGGGAAAACGCCGTTTCCTTCAATCTCGCCATGCTCTACTTTTACCAGAAAAAACACGACAAGGTCATCGAGCTGCTGCGCTCCGTGGAATACGACGACTTTTCTTACAACCTCAACTCCAAGTCCATGCTGCTGCAAACCTATTACGAACTGGACGAGATAGAGCCCCTTTACTCCCTCATGGAGACGTTCAGGACCTACCTCAACCGGCACAAGAATTTTCCCGCCTCCCGCAGGGCTCCCTACCTCAACCTGATCAAATTCACCCGCCAGCTGACCAAGGTAATGCCCGGCGACAAGGAAGCCCTTGCGAGGTTGAAGTCAGACATTGAAGAGACAAAGGACGTGGCCAGCATTGTCTGGTTGCGCGAAAAAATCGCCGAATTGGAGTGATCAGGATTTCCGCTTGAGCCACTTCAGCGAAAGCCATTCATTGCCCAAGCCAAGAATTACATGCACAATTACAGCAGGCCATATGTTGCCAGCCTCAAGGCAGATGTGGCAGAGCAGAAATCCCATGAGTATGGATCCCAGCGATTCCACCAATCCCTTGTGAATGTGAGCCAGCACATACAGCGAGATATTGATGACGATGGCCGTTGCAACCCCGAGTTCCCTGGCCGTTGTGAATAGAAGAAAGCCCCTGAAAACAAACTCGTAGGCCAGCAGGTAAGCCGTCCAGCTGAGTGCGCTCTTAAGCACCAGGCCCATGCTCCAGGGAGCTGGTCGGCGTATCATGGGGTAAACGGCAAGGTTGGCAGGGGTCTGGGTTACAAACCAGTTGAAGATCAGGGTAAGTGATCCGACTCCCAGCACCCAGAGGAGGTCGGTGCTGTTCATCTGGAAGCTTGTTCCTGCGTCCTTCCAATCCAATCCGATCGAAGCGACTACGATTGCCGGAAAGATGCCATAAAATAAAAATCCCGCCAGGCGTTGGGCATGGACTTCACGCTCGTTGTCCTTGTCGGCATTGAAAAATTCCTTCCATCTTTCAGCATGAGTGATGAAGTAAAAGGCGACAAAAGCCAGTGTCACTGTGGCAATCGCGAATGTTGCATACATAGCTGAGCGTTTGTTTTAAAGTGTAATTTGGTTTCACTTTCCGGATGCCAGCAGATAGAGAACGGCCATGCGGACGGCAACGCCGTTTTCGACCTGCTGCAGTATAATGGAATGCTCGGAATCCGCCACATCGCTGGTGATTTCCACCCCGCGGTTGACCGGGCCGGGGTGCATGATCAGGATCTTCTTGCCCACGCTGTCGAGCAATTCCCGGTTGAGGCCGAAGAAGCGGGCGTATTCCCGAAGAGAGGGGAAATACCTGATGTCCTGCCTTTCAAGCTGAATGCGCAGCACATTGGCCACATCGCACCACTCCAGGGTGCTGCGGACGTCGTGGCTGACGCCGACGCCCATTTGGGGCAGGAATTTTGGAATGAGCGTGGGAGGGCCGCAGACCCTGACCTCTGCGCCCATCTTCTGAAGGCAGAAGATATTGCTCAGGGCCACGCGGGAGTGGGTGATGTCGCCAAAAATGGCAATTTTCCGCCCCTGCAGGCCGCCGAGGTGCTCCCGTATCGAGTAGGCATCCAGCAAGGCCTGGGTGGGGTGCTCGTGGGTGCCGTCCCCGGCGTTGATGATGTTGGCATCGATGTGGCGGGCGAGGAAGTGTGGGGCGCCGGGCGCGGGATGGCGCATCACGATCATGTCCACCTTCATGGAAAGGACGTTGTTGACGGTGTCCAGCAGGGTTTCGCCCTTGCTGACGGAGGAGGCGGAGGCAGAGAAGTTGATGATGTCGGCAGATAATCGCTTTTCGGCAAGTTCAAATGAGATGCGGGTCCGGGTGGAATTCTCAAAAAACATGTTGGCCACTGTGATGTCCCGGAGCGAAGGTACTTTTTTGATGGGCCTGTTGATGACTTCCTTGAACTCGTCAGCCGTGTCGAAAATCAGGGAAATATCCTCCTCTGTCAGGTCTTTGATACCGAGTAGGTGTTTGCTGCTGAGCATAGTTGAGTTTGTTGAATCCGTAGCCATGGTCAAATGAGTGTTAAGCGTCTATGGAGCCGGCTGAGTGCCCTTGCAGGAGGCTGGCTGCTCACAGTATTCCGGATGTCAGCTCGCTCCGGTTTTGAAAAAGCAGTACCCGGTCCTCCCCTTCCACTTCCTTCCACTCCACCTTGACATAGGCCTCGTCGAGGGCGTCCACCCGGATGCCGGTGTAGTCGGAGCGGATGGGAAGTTCGCGGTTGAAGCGCCGGTCCACCAGGGAGAGCAGTTCCACCCTGTTCGGGCGGCCGTAATGTTGCAGGGCAGTCATGGCAGCCTGGACGGAGCGCCCGGTGTAAAGGACGTCGTCCATCAGCACTACGTTTTTCCCCTCTACCAGGAAGTCAATTTCGGTGACGCTGGCGCGCAACGGCTTGGGGCGCCTGCGGAAGTCATCCCGGTAGAAGGTGATGTCGAGTTTTCCGTTGAGGAAGTGCTGTCTGCCTGTGATTTCCCGCAGGCGCAGGCAGATTCGCTCCAACAGGGGGACGCCGCCTTGCTGGATGCCCAGCAGGCAGGTGTCTTCAAAATCGTCGTGGTTTTCGATCAGCTGGTGGCAGAGCCGCTCGATGGTGATGGCAAATCTTTCACTGGACAACAGCAGTCGCATGGCACAAGGGTATTTAGAACCGGGTTTGTATGTAGTAAGGCAACATGGCCCGCCAGGTCGGCCAGTCGTGCGTCATGTCGTGCCCCCAGATGTCGAGCTCGTGCGGAATGCCCTTGGAGGAAAGGATGCCTGCCAGTTGTCGGGCTGAGTCGGGGCTCTCATAACTGCCGGATCCCGACAGGATATGGACATGATGCTTGCTTCGCAACTGGGAGAGCAGGCCGGGGTCGTTGAGATTGGACAAGTAGGCCACCGGGGAGTTGAAATAGACGTCTTCGTCGTAGTATCCGCTGGTATAGACCTGCAGGTCGTAAACGCCGCTCATGGCGATGACGCCGTCGAGCAGATCCGGCCGTTTGAAGTAGAGATTGGCGGCGTGAAGTGCGCCGAGGGAAGCGCCGGAGAGGATGAGGGGCGTCTCCTGGCTGGTCTTGCTCTTGATGAAGGGCACCACCTCGTTGAAGACGTAGTTGTTGAACTGCTGGTGGCGGATGGATTTGTGCCTGGGGTGCATGTGCTTGTTCAACCAGCTTTCGGAGTTGATGCTGTTGATGGAAAAGACTTTGATCTTTCCGGCGTTGATGGGTTCAGCCAGGGCGTTGATGAGCTGAAATCGCTCGTATTCCAGATAATCGGCGGCAGCGGTGGGCAACAGCAGGAGGGCAAAGCCGTAGTGGCCCCAGATGCCGATTTCCATGGTTTTATTCAGGGAGGGGCTGTGCCAGTGATGGATTTCGCGATGCATGCAGTAATTTTGTGGTGACAAACGTAACTGCTTGGCACGTGCTAAACAGTTACTGACAAACAAATGCAAATATCTGCTAAAATTACGCGTAAATGAGCAAGCGACAGGGTTTTTCTATGATTTTTGATTTGACATGGCCGGCTGCCATGATAATTAGCTAATTTTGCCAGGTGCTTGAGGGGAAATTACTAATCACAAGCCGGTGGAACCGGACAATGCATGAAACATCTCAGCTATCTCAATAAATACTTCATAAAATACCGCTGGCGCTTCCTGCTCGGTATCCTGTTCATTTTCATCTCCAACTACTTCCAGGCGCTGCAGCCTCAGGCTGTCAGGCAGGCCTTGGACCTGGTGTTCGAGAACATCTCCATTTACCGACTTTACGAAGGCTTTGACAATCAAAAGCTGGTTTTCAAGCTGTTGGGAAAAACCCTGCTCTTCTTCGGCATTGTTGTATTGACCCTGGCACTGCTCATGGGCGTGTTCCTTTTTCTGGTTCGGCAGACCATAATCGTCATGTCCAGGCTCATTGAATACGACTTGAGAAAGGAAGTGTTTGCCCACTACGAGAGCCTGCACCTTGCCTTTTACAAAAAGAACAAGACCGGCGACCTCATGGCCCGCATTGTGGAGGATGTTTCTAAGGTCCGGATGTACCTGGGACCTGCCCTGCTGTACGGGATCAACCTGATTTCCCTGTTCATACTGGTGTTGTATTCCATGATCAGGGTCAGCTGGGAACTGACGCTCTACTCCCTGGCTCCCCTACCCTTCCTGTCCGCCTCCATATATTACGTGAGCAGGCTCATCAACCGCAACAGTGAGAAAATCCAGGCCCAGCTGTCCAGGCTGACCAGCACCACCCAGGAAGTGTTCTCCGGGATCCGCGTGGTCAAGTCCTACGTCCAGGAATCAGCCATGGGGCAGCATTTCAAGTCAGAGAGCCAGGACTACATGAACAAGTCGCTGAAGCTGGCAAAGGTTGACGCCCTTTTCTATCCAGTCATGCTGCTGTTGATCGGCCTCAGCACGATCATCACCGTCTATGCGGGTGGAATACAGGTGGCCAGGGGCAGCATCACCACCGGCAACATCGCGGAGTTCATCATCTACGTCAACATGCTGACCTGGCCGGTGACCTCCCTGGGCTGGATCAGCTCCCTGATTCAACAATCCTCTGCCTCGCAGAAGCGCATCAATGAGTTTCTGCAAACAGCGCCGGCCATCGTCAATCCCGTTCCTGCCGGCAGCAGCAATGCCCATCTGGAGGGGCACGTCGCCTTTGACAAGGTGGATTTCATCTACCCCGACACCGGCATCCAGGCCTTGAAGGACATCAGCTTTGAGCTGCTGCCGGGACGAAAGCTGGCCATCATCGGCCGCACCGGAAGCGGAAAATCCACCCTGGCAGATCTGCTGGTTCGCATGTACGATGTCACTTCGGGCAGCATCCGCATAGACGGCCGGGATATCCGGGAGCAGGATTTGTCCGCCCTGCGCCAGCGAATCGGCTACGTGCCACAGGATGTTTTCCTTTTCTCTGATACGGTGTCCAACAATGTGCGCTTTGGCAGGGCAGAGGCCAGCCAGGAAGCGGTCGAGCGCTTTGCAGCGCACGCTGCCATACACCAGGAGATACAGGAGTTGCCCTACGGTTACGAAACCATGGTGGGAGAAAGGGGCGTCACACTCTCCGGAGGACAGAAGCAGCGGGTTTCCATTGCCCGCGCCCTTATCAAGGAACCGGACATCCTGATCCTGGATGATTGCCTGAGTGCGGTGGACACGACGACGGAGAAGCGCATCCTGAGCTACCTCAAAGATACTATTGCAGACAAAACGGCCATCATCATCACCCACCGCATCTATGCGTTGCTGGAATTCGACAAGATCATCGTTCTTGAAAACGGCCGCATAGCCGAGGAAGGCACTCATGAGGAATTGCTGTCGCAGCGGGGTTACTATTTCGAGCAGTTTGAGAAGCAGCGAATGGAAGAGGCCAACTGACGCAGGGCAGTTTTATTTTTTTGAAGCCGGATCAATTGCAAGGGGCATAATCCCATCGGATATGCCTTCAAAAAAACCAACGCCAATGCCATGTCCAACACCATTGCCACCAGAGTTCAGGACTTTTTAGCAGACTTCCCTCCCTTCAATCTGCTGGATAAAGAGGCATTACAGCGCATCGCTGCCAGTGTAGTCGTTCAGTATTTCGAACCCGCCCAGATTGTATTCCGCAAAGACGAGCCCACCGGTCCTTATTTCTTCATCATCAGGGAGGGAGCCATACAATTGTGGGACGAGGAAGGAGCGGAGCGTTTCCTGGTAGATGAGCTGGAAGAAGGAGACGTCTTCGGCGTCCGCCCCCTGCTGGCCGAGCAATCCTATGCCTTTGACGCCGTGGTTAGGGAAGAGGCCTTGCTATACGCCATACCCATTGCCCAGTTCACACCGGTGTTGCAGAGCAACCCCAAAGTCACACTTTTCATTGCCCGCAGCATGGCCTTGAAAGCCAGCCGCTCATTGAAATCACTGAAGAAGGGGAAGTTGTTTCTCGAGCAGGAAAAGTTGACTGACAACCACTTCCGGCTGATGGAGATTCAGTGCCTGGAGCGCAGCAAAAAACCGGTCACCTGCGCTCCGGATATTTCCATACAGGAGGCTGCCCACATCATGACCCGCCATGAGGTTGGCTCCATCATCATCAGCGACACTGACAACCGGCCGCTTGGCATCGTGACTGACCGCGACCTGCGCAAAAAAGTAGTCACCGGTCTTTTTCCGGGCTCCCAGCCCGTTTCAGCCATCATGAGCAGTCCGGTTATCACGGTTGCGCCCACCGTCACAGTAGCAGATGTGCAGATAGAGATGATGCGCAACCGCATACACCATCTCTGCATCACAGCGGACGGCAGTCCAGCCACCCAGGTGATGGGGGTGCTTTCCGAGCACGACCTGCTGGTGCTCCAGGGCAACAACCCCGCCATCCTGGTGCGCGAGACGCTGCGAAGCCAAAGCCCCCAGGAGCTACGCCAGATACGGGAGCGCTCGGAAAAGCTGTTGGAGAACTACGTTAATCAGGAGGTGTCCATCGCCTACATTTGCAACATCATGAGCGAGATCAACGACGTGCTGACGCAGCGGGCCATCGCGCTTTGCATCGGGCAGATGCGGGAGGAGGGCAAGCCGAGGCCGGACGTGGACTTCGACTGGCTGACGGTAGGCAGCGGGGGGCGGCAGGAGCAACTCCTTCGGACCGACCAGGACAGCGCCCTGGTGTTCGCCAATGTGCCCGAGCAGGAGCTGGAGGCGGTTCGCGCTTACTTCGTGGAATTGGCGCAAAAAGTAACGGAGTGGCTATGTGAAATCGGCTTTGAGTACTGCCCGGGGAAGATGATGGCCAGCAATCCGCAGTGGTGCAAATCGCTGGCGGAATGGAAAAAGCAATTCAGCAGCTGGATCCACCATCCGGATCCTCAAAATGTGCGTTACTGCACGATATTCATAGATTACCGGCCGGTTTTCGGTGCTGGGCAGTTGACAGAAGAGCTGACACGGCACATCTTCATGGCATTGGACGAAAACCCCGGTTTTTTGTCTTTTCTGGCAAAAAGCGCCCTGGAAAACCCGCCTCCGCTCAGTTTTTTCAGGAATTTCGTGGTGGAGCGCAGCGGCGAGCACAAGGACAACTTCGACGTCAAGAAAAGGGCCATGATGCCCCTGGCGGATGCCGCCAGGGTACTGACGCTGGAGGCAAAGATGAGCAGGGTCAACAACACGTTCAATCGCTTTGAAAAGCTGGCCGTGATAGAACCTCAAAACCAGGAGCTTTACGAGGCCGCTGCCGAGGCCTATGAAATCCTGATCCGGTACCGCACCCTGCAGGGCTTGAAGAACAAGGACTCAGGGCGGTAT
>JBEAYO010000040.1:0-12743 GCA_041159285.1 Bacteroidota bacterium
AAATGCTGTTTAAAGACGTCATCGGCCAGGATGCTGCCAAAGACATTCTCCGTCGAATGGCAGCCAATGAACGCATCCCGCACGCACTGCTGCTGCTGGGCATGCCGGGCAGCGGCGACCTCGCCCTGGCCCTGGCCTTCGCTCAATACGTGCTCTGCGAAAATAAAAGCGACGGGGAACCCTGCGACACCTGCAACCAGTGCCGCAAAGCAGCCCGGCTGATACATCCGGACCTGCACTTCTCCTTCCCAACCGTCGGTGGGGACAGTGTTTCATCGGATGACTTCATTGCCCAGTGGCGGACGGCCCTGTCGGAAAACCCCTGGATGGACATCAACCAGTGGCTGCAGCGCATCGGCGCTGAAAACAGGCAGGGCAACATCAACAAGCGGGAATGCGTTGAAATCATAAAAAAACTGAGCCTGAAGACGTTCGAGGGGCAGTATAAAATTCTCGTCATGTGGCTGCCGGAGTATCTCGGCAAGGAAGGCAACCGGCTGCTGAAACTCATCGAGGAACCGACGGACAACACCCTCTTCATCCTCGTGGCTCAGAACCCGGAGCTCATCCTCCCCACCATCCTGTCGCGATGCCAACTCGTCAAAGTGAACAGGCTCAGCGACGAGGAGGTGGAACAGGGCTTGGTGGCACTGAAGAAACTGGAGCAGGAAAAGGCGCGCTCCATTGCCTTGCTCTCCGATGGCAATTTCAACGAGGCGCTGAAAATACTGTCTGAGCCGGAGAGCAATTACTCCGCGCTGTTCCTGGACTGGATGCGAAAGTGCTACCAGGGGAACGGCTTGGAAATGTACGCCTGGGTGGAGACATTCGCAGAACTGGGCCGAGAAAATCAAAAGCAGTTCCTGCAGTATGCACTCCATTTTCTGCGGGAATACCTGATCCTCAAAACAGGGGCTCTCGACCAGGTCCGGCTGCTGCCGGGCGAAATGGCAACGGCACAGAACCTGACCAAGGTGCTGGGCTTTTACCAGGTTGAAAAAATAGCGGGGCTGCTATCTGACTGCGCATATTTCGTCGAACGAAATGCCAATCAGAAGCTGCTCTTTCTGGATACATCTATTCAATTGAACAAAGTTCTCAGACAATAAACAACCCATCAATATGGCATGTGCTGGATGTTCGGTGAACCTGAAAGACGGGCAACCGATTGGATGCAGAAACAATGGCAACTGCAGCACCGGTGGCTGCAACCGCCTCAATACATACGACTGGATTTCCACCCTGGAACTGGAAGATATAGAACCCTTCAATATCGTCGAAGTCAGTTTTAAAAACGGCTCCAGAAAAGCCTTCTTCTACAACCAGCCCTTCACCAGGACCAGTACCGGCGACCTCGTGGTCGTGGATACCCAGGCCGGCTACGACGTGGGCCGCATCTCGCTCTCCGGCGAACTGGTCCGACTGCAGCTGCGAAAAAAACGGGTGCCGGAGGACGGCTACTTCCCGAAGGTCATCCGCAAGGCCAACGAACGGGACCTGGAAAAACTGGAGGAAGTGCGCAGCCAGGAGACACCCGCCATGATCAGAGCAAGGGCCATCGCCCGCACGCTGGGACTGAACATGAAAATCGGGGATGTGGAATTCCAGGGGGACGGCAAGAAAGCCACGTTTTACTACACGGCCGACGGCAGGGTGGACTTCCGGGAACTCATCCGCCACTACGCCAAGGAATTCAAGGTTAAAATCGAGATGCGCCAAATCGGCGCCCGCCAGGAGTCGGCCCGCATCGGCGGCATCGGCCCCTGCGGCCGCGAACTGTGCTGCTCGACCTGGCTGACAACCTACCGCACCGTGTCCACTGCCGCCGCCCGCTACCAGAACCTCGCCATCAACCAGGCCAAACTCTCCGGACAGTGCGGCCGCCTGAAGTGCTGTCTGAACTATGAACTGGACACCTACATGGAAGCTCTGTCGAACTTCCCCGAAGATGCCGAGAAACTCAGGACCAAAAACGGGGTGGCCGTCATGATGAAAACGGATATTTTCAAAGGCCTCATGTACTACGGCTACGAACACGAGCACGGCAGGGGAAGGCTCTACGCCCTGGACCTGCAGCAGGTGCGCAGCGTCCGCGAAATGAACCGCCGCGGCGAATTGCCGGAGGACCTGGCATTGCTGCAAGTGGTGCAGGAAACGGTCCAAAGCGAGGACCATGGCTACGGGCCGGATGACCTGACGGGCGTGATTGAACTTCCGCCGGACGAAAAAAGGCGCCGTAAGAAGAAAAAGAAAGGAAAGGAACGCGACCCCAGGGAGGCTGGCGGCGGCAGGCAGGAAAGAAAACCTGCTCAGCAAGGACAGCAAAGAAATGCCACCAGAGAACAACAGGAGCCCAGAAAAACAGCTGATAAAGCACCCGAAGCTAAGAAACAGGAATCCCCTGCCCAGGAAAGACCCAGGTCGGCGGACAAGGCAGCCGAGCCCAGAAGACAGGAAGCTCCCGGCCAGGAAAAACCCAAAGTGGAAGGAAGAGAAGGAGGCGGAAAAAAGAGGGGAAGGGGCGGAAGAAACCGCCGCGGCAGGGGCAAAGGTGGAGACAAGGGAAAAGAGGCATAAAATAAATAGTGTATAACATGAAGTACGACGTCGCAATCATCGGCTCCGGGCCGGGCGGCTATGTGGCTGCCATTCGCTGTGCCCAGCTAAAACTGAAGACTGCCATCATTGAAAGATACAATACGCTCGGGGGCACCTGCCTCAACGTGGGATGCATTCCCTCCAAGGCACTGCTCGACAGCTCGGAGCACTACCACAACGCAAAGGATAAATTTGCCCTACACGGCATCAGTCTGAAAGACCTGCAGGTGGACATGGCGCAAATGATCCGCAGAAAAAATGAAGTGGTGGAGCAGACCTCCAAAGGGGTTGATTTTTTGATGAAAAAAAACAAGATAGACGTTTACCACGGCCATGGCTCCTTCCTGGATCCTAAAAAAATAAGCATCGCCGCGGCAGACGGCTCCACGAAGGAAATCGAGGCGGAGAACATCATCATCGCCACCGGCTCCAAACCTATTGTCCCCAAGAATTTTACCTTCGACAAGAAAAGGGTCATCACTTCCACAGAAGCGCTGAACCTCCAGGAGGTGCCACGCCGCATGATCGTCATCGGCGGCGGCGTCATCGGGCTGGAACTGGGTTCCGTCTATGCCCGCCTGGGCACCCAGGTGGAAGTAGTGGAATACCTCGACCGCATCATCGCCGGCATGGATGGCGACTGCAGCAAGGAGCTGATGCGGGCGCTCAAGGACTTGGGCATCAAGTTCCACCTTCGCCACCAGGTAAACGGACTCGCAGTCGAGGGCGACAAGGTGATAGCCTCCATCCAGAAAAGGGATTCGGAGGAAAACTTCCAGCTCGAGGCCGACTACTGCCTGGTCGCCATTGGACGTCGGCCCTATACCGACAGCCTGGGTCTGGACAAGGCCGGGGTCGTCATGGACGAGCGCGGCAGGATCGAGGTGGATGGGCATCTTCGGACCAACGTCCCCGGCATCTATGCCATCGGCGACGTGGTGAAGGGTGCCATGCTGGCACACAAGGCGGAGGAAGAAGGTGTTTTTGTGGCAGAAGTCATCGCCGGCCAGCATCCGCACATCGACTACAACCTCATACCTGGCGTGGTGTACACCTGGCCCGAAGTGGCCGCCGTTGGAAAAACGGAAGAACAGCTCAAAGGGGAAGGCATTCCCTACAAGTCTGGCAAATTCCCCATGAAGGCACTGGGCCGCGCCCGCGCCAGCACCGATACGGAAGGCATGGTGAAAATCCTGGCGCACCAGGATACCGATGAAATACTGGGCGTGCACATCGTCGGTGCCCGTGCGGCAGACCTGATTGCTGAGGCCGTCACCCTGATGGAGTTCCGGGCTTCAGCGGAAGACTGTGCCCGCATGAGCCATGCGCATCCCACCTTCGCGGAAGCAGTGAAGGAAGCCGCGCTGGCAGCCACCGACAACCGGGCGCTTCATATCTAATCATAATAGTCATGAAATCAAGGGCTAATCTGTACTCCTACTCGGTGAAGCCAGATCTTGAAGGTTTGGGCGTAGCAGAGGTCTTCAACAAAATCCATGACTCCAGTGCCTGGAACGTACACACTACTGAATCCGTCTCCGGGGAGGGTTCCACCCTTGAACAGACCAAGATATTGATAGCAGAGCTACCTGGCCTGTTGCATCAACTGAGGGTAAAAACCCTGCTGGATATTCCCTGTGGGGATTTCAACTGGATGCAGCAAGTGGAGCTCGGGGACATCCGCTACATCGGCTCCGACATCGTGGCCGCGCTGGTTGAAAAAAACAACGAGCGCTTTGGCAGTGAAAAGCGGAATTTCAGGCACCTCGACCTGTTGCTCGACCCGCTTCCCTCCTGCGATTTGATTTTCTGCAGGGATTGCCTGGTGCACCTTTCCTTCAGGGACATTGCAGCGGCGCTTCGCAACATCAAGCGGAGCGATGCCACCTACCTGGCCACCACGCACTTCCACGAAGAACCGGAGAACCTGGACATTGAAACGGGAGGCTGGCGGCCGCTGAATTTTTTCAAGGCTCCCTTTTATTTTCCTGTCCCAGTGGCAGAAATCAATGAGCAGTGCACGGAGGTCAACGGTGCCTTTGCGGATAAATGCATGGTAGTGTGGAAGGTGAGTGAAATTGTAGTGCCGGAGCTTCATTGATTGCAAGGCCCGTAGCTTTGGAAACATATATATAATAAAAGCATCCCCCTCAAAAATAATGAATAGTGCACGGCGCTGAGCCCCACGGAGCCCGTCTCAAAAGACCCCTGGCTGCTGACGCCGCCAAGAAACATTTTGAATGAATGCCCATTTTTTTGATTTTGCTTCGCAAAATCAAAAAAATGGGCATTCATTTATTATTTTTTTTTCGCCGCCGCAGGCGGCGAAAGTCTTTTGAGACAGCCTCCGGTCGGCGGCGTGCTGGCGCGCCGCCGACCGCCCTTCAAGAGAGGCAAACAGCATCAACCAAATAATCTGTTGTTTTGAGGAGATTCTAAAAAAGAGCCTGACTTGAAAATCGACGCCCATCAGCACTTCTGGAAGTATCACCCCGTGCGCGACGCCTGGATTGACGACCGCATGCAGGTCCTGCAGCGGGACTTCCTGCCGTCGGACCTGGAGCCCCTGCTGAAGGAAGCTGGCATGGCAGGCAGTGTGGCCGTACAGGCCGACCAGTCGGAAACGGAAACCCTTTTTTTACTGGAACTGGCCGAGACAAACCCCAGCGTCAAGGCCGTCGTAGGCTGGGTGGACCTCCTGGCCGAAAACATCGCAGAACGGCTCGCCCATTTCTCAGAGTATAAAAAACTGGCCGGCTTCCGCCACATCGTGCAGGCGGAAAAAGACGAGCACTTCCTGCTGCGCGATAATTTCTGCCGCGGCATCTCGGCCCTCTCGGCCCATGATTTCACCTACGACATCCTCGTCTATCCGCACCAGCTAAACTCCGTGCTGCAATTCGTCCGGCGTTTCCCCAATCAAAAATTCGTCATAGATCACCTGGCAAAGCCGAACATCAAGGACCGGCAATTCAGCGAATGGTCAAGTACCATGCGGGAAATCGCCCGGCAGGAAAACGTTTGGTGCAAGGTGTCCGGCATGGTGACCGAAGCCGACTGGCAGCACTGGAAATACGAGCACTTCCTCCCCTGCCTGGACCTCGTAACGGCCGCCTTTGGCACCAGGCGGCTGATGTATGGTTCCGACTGGCCGGTATGCCTGCTCGCCGCCGACTACCAGCAAACTTTCGGACTGGCCAGCCGTTATTATGAAAGCTTCTCCACCGCTGAAAAAGAAGACATCTTCGGAAAAGTAGCACAGGCATTTTACCGCATACCGCAATAGTCAACCATGGCCGGCATTTACCTACACATTCCGTTTTGCAAGCAGGCTTGCCACTACTGCAATTTCCACTTCTCCACTTCCCTGAAATACAAGACCGGGATGATCGGAGCCATGCTCCGGGAAATAGAACTGCAGGTACCCTACCTGGAAGGAGAGGCCATTGAAACGATTTACCTCGGGGGAGGCACGCCCTCCCTTCTCGACCAGGCGGAGCTGAACCTGCTTTTCGATAAAATACACCGGCATTTCACCATGGCGGAAGGACCTGTGGAAATCACCCTCGAGGCAAATCCGGACGACCTCCATGTTGAAAAAATAAAGCAGCTCCGGCAAACCCCCGTCAACCGGCTAAGCATAGGGATACAGTCGTTCGAGGATGAAGAACTCATGCGCATGAACCGGGCGCACTGCTCGGCGGAGGCCCTCGCCGCCATCCAACTGGCTCGCGATGCCGGCTTTGAAAACCTGACTGTGGACCTGATCTATGGTTCCCCCACTACGAGCGACGACCAATGGGCTGCCAACCTTCAGCAGGTATTCGACCTGGAAATCCCACACCTTTCCTGCTACTGCCTGACAGTGGAGGAAAAAACGGCGCTCTGGCATTTTGTGAAAAGCGGAAAGGCAGCCCCGGTGGATGAAGAGCATGCAGCACGGCAATTCGACTACCTGGTGAATACCACCGGCCTCCACGGGTACGAACAGTATGAAATATCGAACTTCGCCCGGCAGGGCTGGTATTCGCGGCACAACTCCAACTACTGGAAGGGGGCAAAGTACCTCGGAATAGGACCTTCTGCACATTCCTTCAATGGAAGATCAAGGCAGTGGAACGTGGCAAATAATGCGCAGTACATCAAGGCTTTGCAGTCCGGCCAACTGCCTTTCGAACTGGAGGTCCTGACGGCCGAACAGCGCTATAATGAGTATGTGATGACTTCCCTCCGCACTTCCTGGGGCTGCGACCTCAAGCAAATCCGGGAACTGGGCTTCGAAGCTTATTTTTTGAAAATCATCCATCCTTTCATCCAGCAACAATTCGTCCACCAGCAAGGTGATTTTTTCTACCTGACGAAAAAAGGCAAGTTCCTTGCCGATGGCATCGCCAGCTCCCTCTTCCTCATCTAACCCACCGTTCACCGTCTACCGTCTACAGCCCCCCGTCCACCGTCCAACACCCAAACGACGACGGTATATGAAAATTCGGCGTCTCAGCATCCGGCTTTATCCAACTGATCCAGTGCATGTCAGGCGCCTTTGGGTCAGCGGTGTTGTTGAACTCGGCGCGGTAAAGCCCCGCGAGCATGGTTTTCCCGGGCGTATAAACGCCGATGTCCCGAAGAGATTTCAGGGGGATGAGCCCTTCCAGGATATACCCGTTTTCCCGGATAGCCCCCTTGAAGACCACGCCGGGACAGTTCCAATCCGGGTCAATTTTCTGTCCCAGAGAGCCGCTGTTGTCCAGAGCCCTGCCCAAGGGATCTATTTCAAAGCAATAATAAGTCTTCAAACTCCGGTCGGGTGCGAAGAACAACTCAACCCGGTCTTCCATCACGACGTCCATTTCATCAGAGATTTCCTCCCAAAGCACCAGGTCAGTGTCTGCCACAGCATAAACAAAATACAGGTTTTCTCCGTCCGTCACGGATTTGAAGGAAGTGGCGGGTGCCGGCACAGTTTCCCAGTGCAGGGAAAAATCTGTCAGCTCTGTGGCATCTGCCCATTCGGATTGTCCGATTTCCCCGTCGATGACCGGTGGCCGGGAGGCCATTTTTACGCGGTATTCCTTCTGGCAGTCGTTGCCCGGTGCTTGTTCGCGCTTGCAGAATGACAACAGCAGGGCTGTGCAGCAAAGTACAAGCAGGACTGTGAGGTAGCTTGGTGTGCTTTTCCTTTTCATCTCCATCAATGATCGCTGTGTTTGCCAGTGTCCCTGCCTTCCCAGCCGCTTTTGCCCTCGTCCATGAACACCTCCTGCACGGCCCGCGACACCCGGTCGTCCACCTCTTCTGTGAGATGGATGCGGAGCGGGTTCTTCAGTTTTTTCATCCACTGGACAGTCTGGTCCCAGGGCTGCTCGCCGGGTGCGATCCGGTAAGTGACATAAGCCCACTTCTCGGCGAAAAAGTTGCCCTTCAGCGCCGGAATCAACTGCTGCATGTTGGAAGAAAGGAAGCTGAGCGACAGCGCCCGCGACCAGTAAATCCAGGGTCCCCCAGTCACGTACATGTATGGATTCAAGAGGCGCTCCCGGTTTTCCAGGCCCGTGTTCATGTACTCGAGCTGAATGCCGGCGAAGGCGATGTTCGCAGAGTCGTTGTATAGCAGCAGCCAGGGAACATCAGCCTCCATCTTGACATCCGTCAGGTCGGGCATGTGGAGCACGTCGTAGTTGATGATGGTGTCGCGGATTTCATCCGGCCATACCAGCCGGTTGAGCAGCTCGCGCTTGAAGACGATCTCGGCATTGCGGAGGGCCAGGCAGTGGACCGTCTCGTTGATGCGCATCGTCGAGGAGCTGATCATGTAGGGCATGCCCGGGTAGAACTCGTACCGGACGGAGGCATCCACCTCGCTGATTCCACGCATTTGGTCCCAAACCTCGCTGGTGGCCTTGATGGGTCCAGGCATGAACTTGCTGTTTTCTGGCTGCTTCCAGTCGGCGGTGTGGGTCCAGGCGCGGGGCGGGCTGTACACATCCGGGTTCCAGTGCACGGCACCGTTTGTTTCCATGCGGTGGTAGAGCGGAAAATCAGGGATGGACTTCAGCGTAATCTGGTCTATATGTCCGGAAGCCGGGTGCAGCACAATGCTATAATGGTCATTGTCAATGGTGATGCCCGGTTTTTCGCCCTGGATGCGCAGGTCGGTCTGGTAGGTCTTGGCCATGGCGTCGGGGTTGTTGTAGTAAACCAGGTAGATGCGGCGCGAATGAGCCGGGACATTGGCCAGGAATGCAATCCGCGCGGTGGTGGTGGGGAACCAGAGCGGAATTTTGCGGGTGGGATTGCCATTGGCATCGGGATCCATGTTGTCTTCTTCCTTATAAGTCGTGACGTCGTACACCTGACAGGGTACTTCCCTGAGCTGGTAGGTGCGGGGATCCACCTCCACGACGCGCACATCGCGGGCGATGTGGACGGATTCGTCGGGATAAAAAGCGAGCAAAGCTTCCACCGGCTCGTTGATGCGATCCATGCCGGCCGTTTCAGAGAGGACGATGGACTTGTAGCTTTTCCATTTCCTGTCGAAGACGGGGACACCCGCTGGTGCCGTGACTTTGCGGGTGGCAGAGAGGAAGACGTCCTTGGCGGAGGGTTTCGGGGATGCCTTCATGCGCACTGTCACTTTGATGTCGTAGGTTTTCCCGGGTTCCCAGGCGACCCAGCCCACAATGTCGGGGGACTTGTAGCGGGTGGCGTCGAAGGAGAGGCCGTAGCCGGAGGGAGGCCGGTGCGTAAGGGCGGGGTAGTCGGGGTCGCCGAGCTGGCCTTCCCGGTAGAGGTCGGTGGCGCGGAGGGTTTTACCGTTGACGGACATTTCGACTTCTATGATGGAGGCGGTTGGGAGTTCTACGGAGGCGAGGCAGTGGTAGAACGGGATGCCAGGTTTGGGGTAGTCGAGGCGGATGTCCTTTATTTGCAGCTGCTGGTTTTGTGCGGTTGTGCTTGCCGCGTGTAGCAGGAGGGCTGCAAAGAGGGCTGTTTTTAGCAAAGCGCTTTTCATAGCAAGGCGGTGTTGTTTAAAAAATTATTAGAAGGACGCCAGGCAGATGTTAATCCACCTGACGCCTATTGTGGAAATTTCAAGGAAGTATCTTCAGTGTTTTTTTTAGGTTGTCAGGGCCGTTGTATTTTGTAATGCACCCACTCGTGTATTGAGGATACCCAATAGACCCGGCAATTCGGTTTCCGCCGCGGTTTGGCAAAGCCAAGCCGCGGCGGAAGGGGAACTTTAGGCGCGCGGGGCTTCGCCCCGTGCGCCTTTTGCGAGAAGGTGCCTCGCGAAAGGGTGTTTTGAAACAGCCGGCCTTTCCGGGTAACTATCGGCGCCGGCCTTTGACGCTGCAAGGCCCTCCGGGCTGAGCAGCATCAAAGCCCCTTATCTCGTGCTAATGAGATTCCTCTCCTTCAAGGCATTGAGCGCCTCCAGCCAGTGGCCGCCCTGTCCCCACATATAGAAGGTGAAATACATCGTCGTCTTTTGTTCGATGGGAACCCAAGGCTGAAACTCATTGTAGAAATAATGAGAATCCGGATTCCTGTCGTGGTTCATCCACATGTGCAAAAACAGCGGCTTCTCCACAGGATAGGCACTCAAAAAAGCAATCTTCTCCTTGCTGTCGTAACCGGCATTCCAACCCTCCTTCAAGTTGATGATCTGGCCGTAGTACTCCTCCGGCCGCATGCGGAACTCCTTCATGCCCTCCAGGTCCGGAACCGTATAGACATCCTCCGTGCCATGCTCCTCGCCGAGCGCCAGGATGGGCTGCGGACCAATCACATTGGCCTCCGGGTTGCGGAAATTCAAGGCATAGCGGACCTCCAGCAGCGGGGAGTCACCGTAAAGCGTATAGATCTTTTCCAGGCGATTGCCAAAATAATCCGTGCTCATGCGCACCTGGACATAATCACCCTCCTTCTTCAACACCTCCACATCGTACACCTGGTGCGTCTCCATGCTGGCCTGGCCCAGGAAATCCTCAAAGCCGCCATAGGGATAAAAGCCCCGCCGGCGGAACGGACGGTCATGGTCCTCCGGCTTCTCCGGCCAGAGCTTGAACAAGGCATTGTCGTCCTTCTCCTTGATGTAGTACTCAATAACCCGGGCGCCAGTGGCAATCAGCGTGAGGCGGACCTGGTCGTTCTCCATACGGTACTCCTGAATGCCGTCGGCGTTCAGGTCATCCTCGTAGAGATAGGCATTGCCCTTCTGCGCTCCCACGCCGAGCTGGGAAACAGCCTCCTGCCCCAGCGCCGAGACCGTCACCTTGTAGGAACCGGCAGCAAGCGGCAGTGAGAAATCCAGCACGGCATATCCGGAAGTGGGAGCGTTGGCGATTTTCTCCGTTTGATACACGGTCTTGTTAGAAACCGTGTTGACAACCTTCAGGGAAACCGGAAAAGAAGACTTGCCAGAGAAATTGTGCACCGACACCGGAAAATCCACGGCTGGCGCATGCCCGTACAACAGCGTGTGCATGGAAATGGCCCTGGGAAGGTCGAGCACTGCCATGGTCTGCTTCCTGATCCCGCTCCCCTCGAAGGAAACCAGCACCGGGTTGGCATTGGCCATGGCCGCAGCGGAAGGAACCAGTCGGAAGCGGAGCGTCTTGTTGCTGCCAGCTGGGAGCGACAGGGAAGCCGTGGCGGCACCTTCCAGCGACAGGGAGGCGGGCAGGGTCAGGCGAACATTGCCGGAAACCGGCTTGTCCAGCGTGTTGTTGACCTGCAACACCAGTTCGTAGCCTTCGACCGTGGCATCCAGGTTCAGGCGGTCGTTGAAGAGGCCCTCCAGGTACACCCGGTCCAGGAGGAGGGCATTCAGGGCATCCCGGAATTTCTTAGGCCCCATGAGCAATCCCTGCGGCATGACGGCCACGGAGCGCACATCGAGGATGGCCTTCCACATTTCCTCGCGGGTGAAGGAGTTACCCTTGGGAACGAACAACACCATGCTGGTCTCGGCCCCACCCTCGAGAGGGCCTGTATAGGCCACGAAGGGCGTGTCGCCCTTGTCTATCTGCTCCTTGTTGCCCTCCACCGCGATGTAGCCGTCATATTTGTAATCGTCCTTCTTCGGGTCATAGACGTTCCTGAAGATGTAACCTCCTTTTTCCTTCGTGAACTTGATCCAGCCTTCCTCGCCGCCCATGTCCTGCAACTGCAGGCCATCGTAGTCCTTGCAGCCGAAGATATTGTACGTGCCGACGTCCACCACCAGGGGATTTCCCACTTGGTTTACCCAGGCCGACATTTCCTTTTGCGCCCAGAAATCCATGTAGCCTTGAAAAACCGCAAAGGAACAACCCTCGTTCATGGCCTTCCCCATGACCTCCACGGGGTGGCCGAACATGCAGGTCACGCTCTTGAGCAGGGTTTCGGTGCCGAACCAGCCCTTCTTCAGGTCGTAGGTGTTCACAATATCCTGGGTGTGGGACAGCAGCATGGCAACCTTGAGCCGTTCCCTGGAATCAGCTGCGGAGACCACAAAAATCCTGCTGGAAGGACCGTTCAGGTAAAAAGCCTGCACGGGTTGATAGTCGGCGGCGTTAGCCTGGTGGTTCTTGAGCCGGGCAGGCCAGGGATCTTGTGGTATTTTTGCGAGCAGAAGCTTTCCGGCGGGGGCATCCGGCGCGGTGAACACCAGTACATTACCGGAGGCGGCTTCCTTGTTCAATGTTTCAGGGGAGGGATCGATCAGCACCTTGTGTTCCTTTTCGACGAGTGCGGCCAGGAAGCCCTCCTGCAATTTTAGGCCGGGGATGCCCAGGTCCTCCGCCACATCCGCCTTGCTTTGGGCGATGGTGTATTCGATATTGGGGACCGCCATTTTGAACAAGCTGCCATAGCGGATCCATTCGCGGTAGGAGTTGTGCCAATAGTTGGTGTAGCCGTTGAACTGGTGATGCTGTCTGACGGCATTGTCCAGCAAGGACGCGCCAGCGCCGCCCTCGTATTTGAACTGGTCCATGGCCTGCTGGCCCTGGGCGAGGGTTGCGGCCAGTGAAAACACGGCGGCAACCAGGATGGATTTTCTTTTGTTCATAATTTAATAGATAGTCGGCTTTAAAATAAATAAAACTGTAACTGCTTAGCACCCCTCGCAGATGCTGTTTGCCTCTCGGAAAGGGCGGTCG
>JBEAYO010000041.1:0-12689 GCA_041159285.1 Bacteroidota bacterium
CTCTCTATCAGGTCAATCAGTTTCCTGTCGTAGTGGCCGGCAGTGGCGTAACCCAGTTTTTTTAACCCGCGCGCCCATTTCTTGTAGTCATTGCCGTGTTTCAACAGCGAGTGGTATTTTCCGTTCATCAGGAAGTTGCTATGCGCCCGCCAGCTCTCCCAGGCAGAGTTGTAATTCCGAAAGAAGTCCTTGTGGGTGTCGTCCCCGAAGTTGGAGCAATGGCCTTTTTTGCAGGTTCGGGAGAAGCATTTGATGCCGAAGTGGTTATTGGTCTGGCGAGCCAGCCTGCTCTTGCCGGCCTGGCTCTCCAGGATTGCCTGTGCCATTTTTATGCTGGCAGGAATTCCGAATTTCTCCTGTTCCTGAACCGCGATGTCCTTGAACCTGCGAATGTAGGCCTTGACCCTTCTGGTTTCGGCCTTGTCCTCCGGCAGGTCTGCAAAATAATCGGTGTGGCTGAAAACTGCGGCCAGAGATCCGGTCAAGCCCTTCTTCCCATCGCTTCCTGCCGTGTGCGCCACTTCGGTATCTACGCCAGTGGTTTCCGATGAGTTTGAGGACTGGCCACCATTGCCGAGGCTGAAGGAAAGGTTGCCATTGAGCAGCAGGTAGAGGAAGGCGACAGCAGCCAGTACTTTCACCAGGGGAAGCCTGATTGAATCCGGCCGGACCGCTGTGTTTTTGTAGAATTGATATTTCAGCAGCACAAATAGTCGCTCGAGGATTAGCAGCAGCTTGCGAATCGCCCAGCTGATCACCGCCAGCGGCAGATCCACGCGCGAGCTGCCGCTCATCATGCCGTGTCCGGCACCTTGATATCCCGTGTAGTAGTAACCGCTGCCGGTGCCTGCAGAGTGCCTGTTTTGTTGTTTTGATTTCATAATTTTCACGGTTTATGAAACTCTTCTTACTTTAGAGTTTGCAATTGAACGTTCTTGTTTTTTATCTTGCTTGCGGCAGCAAAATTAAAAACAAATTGTTTTTATTGCAAATAATTTTAAACATTTTTTTGATAATAATGGGAAATTTTTCAGATAATATTGTAAACCAACGATTTAAGAAAGTTTATGAGGCATTGGAAAAGCGGCACCTCATCAAGGGGAAATCAGACATAGCTAAGAAAATCGGCACTTATAACCATGTAGTAAACAGTATATTGAAAGGGGATCGCAACGTCACGGTGGAGCAACTACACAAACTGTTTGAAATTTTCAATGTGGATGCAAACTATATGTTTGGATTAAATGACAGCATGTTTGCGGGGAACTCCCCGGTCGGCGTGCTTGCAGCTGGCAGTTTGCAACAAATCAACGCGGAGGGTCCGGGCCGCCAGAATATCGTCCTGGTGCCCATTCGCGCCATGGCCGGTTATGCCCTGGAATACCAGGACGACCGCTTTTTTACTTCCCTTCCCAGGTTTTCGCTGCCAAACTTCGAGGGCCCGCTCATCGCCTTTGAGATCTCAGGCGACAGCATGCACCCCACCATCACCAGCGGGGACATTGTGGTATGCGAGGCACTGGACCGGGGGGATGCCATCCGGGACAATCACATCTACGTCGTGGTGACGGATGTGGTGGTGGCCAAACGGGTTCAACAGGTAAAGGATGACAGCGGCCTTTCCCAGCTGCGACTGATTTCTGACAATAACGCGGTCTATCAGCCTTATGAAGTGGACAAAGAGGACATCCGGCAAATTCTTAAAGTCAAGTGCCGCCTCACAGCTTATGCAGTGAGTTGACCTCCTCACCCGGGCGGTTTTTAGCCAAAGCAATTTTTACAGCTTTGCAAACACAATACAGACAACGATGATTTCATCTTTCAGTGGCAGGCGTTTTCAGCAATTCGCCAACCTCGGCGTCGCAGGATATGTCAGCTGGCTGCTGCTGCTGGTGCTGGCCATTGCATTTTATAAAGAGCGTGCATTTTTCATGGATGCCGGCTTCCAGCTCTTCAATCTCGTCAATGAGAAGCGCATCCAGATCTACCATCACCGGTTCGTCACGGCGCTGCCTCAATTGTTGCCCTACCTGCTGTTGGAACTGGGAGCGCCGCTCTGGCTGCTAGCCCTCAGTTTTTCTGTTGCCTACGTCCTTTTTCACAGCATTGTTTACTATCTCCTGGTCAGCAGGTTCCGCGGGCAGCTGATGGGCTGGGTATTGATTTCGTTGTTCACCTTCATTTCGCTGGACAGCTTTTACCATCTCCAAAGTGAATTTTACCTGGGCCTCAGCTTGTTGCTGTTGCTCTTTGGCGTGGTCCTTTCCAGACCCACCATGGATTTTGGCTGGGGATGGCTGTCCATCCTGTTGCTGGCGGTAGCGGTCGGCTTTTCCCACAAGCTGGCGCTGATTTTCTTCGGGTACAGCTGGTTGTTTTTTTTCCTGAGGAATCCAGTGCTCCGTCACCGCAAGTACGTGCTCTTTGCCTTGCTTTTCATAGTGGTAGCAGCCCTGAAGTCCGCCTTCTTTACCAACTGGTATGAGGCGGCCAAGCAGGTTGATTTTCAAACCAACCTGCAGCAATATTTACCGGCCTTGCATCGCATCCCGGCACATCGGATCTTCTGGGAGCATTGCCAGCGACATTACTACCTGCTGCCGGTGCTGATGCTATTCACTTCCCTTTACCAGCTCTACCAACGGCACTGGGCACGACTGGTCCTGATGTGGCTGGCTGTTCCGGCTTACCTCCTGTTGTACCACATCTCCGATCCCGGAACGCCATACCGCTTTTATGCCGAGGTATCCTATTTGCCGGTCATTCTTTTTGTCTCACTTCCTTTTTTCTATGATCTGGTTGACGACATGCTCAGGCGCTGGCACCCAGGCTGGGTGTCTCTTGGTTTATTGCTCGTGGTGGCTTCCCGCTTGATTGTCATTGCTGACAACCGCAGGACTTTTTCAAGGCAATTTTCCTGGATAAAGGCGAGAACGGAACAATTGGAACGGGCGGGAGAGAACAGGATGATCCTGGGCGGTGAAGGAATTCCCATGGATTCCGTGATCATGGAATGGGGGATTCCTTTTACGGCAATGCACCTTTCATCGCTGGAGCAGCCTGGTGCTTCCAGGACGGTGCTGATCATGCCTGATCCTGCTGTTTATGATGCCTACATGGGAAGGAGTGACTGTTTCCTGACGCCATTCAAAGTGATGAAAGACAGCGAGTTGAACGGTGATTATTACCAATTGTCGCCCGGCTACTATCGCAGGCCTGACGAGCTAAAATAAGCAGGCAGTCGGGTTTGTGTCAGGTCAGGCGTTTTGCCCAGCCTGGTCCTCGGGCTGCAAATATTTCGCCTCTACCAGTTCAGGGCTGGCCTGGTACATCTTCAAAATCCGGATGTTGTAATTCCCGATTTTAAGTGAATCGCCCTCGCTGGGAATTTTATCCGCGACTTTCATCACCAGGCCGGACAGGGTGTGATATTCCTCGCTCTCGGGCAGCGGTTCCGGGATGAACTCATTGATTTCGTCCAGCGGATTCTGTGCCTGGATCTTGTAAACGTGGTTTTCTAGTGCTTCCACGATGGGTGTTTCTGCATCGTACTCATCCTGGATTTCACCCACCAGCTCCTCGATGATGTCCTCCAGGGTGACGATGCCGACTGTGCCGCCGAATTCATTCACCACAACGGCGAGCTGGGCGTGTTCCTTCTGGAAAAGTCGCAGCAGCTGGATGACTTTCTTGTTGGAGGAGACGTAGAGCACCGGTCGGATGATGTCCCTGATCTGACCGCTGCCCTGTTTGCGGGAGAGGGATAAGATATCCTTGGTGTGCACGAATCCAATGATCTTGTCTATGTTGCCCTCATAAACGGGAAAGCGGGAATACCCTTCCTGTATGGAATGCTCAATGGAGGTCTCTATGTCGGTATTGACATCGATGGCGGCGATTTGATTCCTGGGTCGGAGGATTTGCCAGACGAAGCGGTCGTCGAAATCGAACACGTTCTGTATCAGTTCCCGCTCGGATGCCTCGATGGCACCGCCCTCGGCACTTTCTGCGATGATGAGTTTCAGTTCCTCCTCCGAGTGAATGCCCTCGTTTGGCACCGGTTTGAGGCCGATGGCGCGCAGGATGAAATTGGCGAAGCCGTTCAGCATCCAGATGAAAGGACGGAAGACGATGTGGAAAATCTTCAGCGGCAGCGCCACTGCCATGGTGGTGTTCATGGGATGGCGGATGGCCAGCGACTTCGGTGCAAGTTCCCCGAAGACTATGTGCAGCACGGTGATGATGGCGAAGGCGATGGGCAGGGCGATGGAGTGGGCTGTTTCCGGAGAGATCTCCACATTGAACCAGAACAATACGTCCACGACCATTTTGGCGACGATGGGTTCTCCGACCCAGCCCAGGCCAAGACTGGCCAGCGTGATGCCCAGCTGGGTGGCTGCCAGGTAGGCATCCAGGTTGGAAACAATGTTTTCAGAAAAACGTGCTGCAATGCTCCTGTCAGATCTTACCTGAATTTGCGAAATGCGGACCTTGACGATGGCAAACTCAGCTGCCACGAAGAATCCGTTTAGAAGTACCAGAAATATGGTAATAAATATGTCTGCAACCATGTGGTTTTGTCAACATCCGGTTTAGGAACCTTCTCACCGCCGGGGTTTTGCTGGAAATGCGGTGGAGTATTTTTAAGTTGCGGGTTCTTTCACCTGAAGCTATTTAAAACGCAAATGTAAAAGAATTTTATCTGTTTGGGAAATGCAGTTTTCCGAAAGAGCTTATTTCAGTCAATCAGCGCTGCTGTTGGAGTGCTGCCAGCAGGTCGTTGCGCTGTTTTGTCGTCCTGGTGTCGATGTCAGCTGCTGCGTTTTCAAGCCGGAGCACGCCGCGCGGGCAGACGGCAGCGCAAACACCGCAGCCGACGCAGGAGGCTCGGACGACATCCTGTCCCCGCTGGGCATATTGCCTGACGTCTATGCCCATCTCGCAATAGGTCGAGCAATTGCCGCAGCTGATGCACAGCCCGTTGTTGACCGTGATGCGGAAGCGGCTGTTGAAGCGCTGAACCAGGCCCAGGTAAGCGGCCAGGGGGCAGCCGAAGCGGCACCAAACCCTGTTGCCCATGATGGGGTAGAAGCCCGTGCCTACCACGCCTGCGAAGGAGGAGCCAATCAGAAAGCCGTACCAGGTCCGCACCGAGTCACTGCTGAGGAATAGAACATGGCTGGACCCTGTGAAGTAGGTGTACAGCACCAGCAGGGTCATGACCACGGCAAAGACAAGCACGCCGTGGATGATCCAGCGTTCGTAGCGCCAGGCCTTCAGGCTTTTGTCGGAGAGGTGGCGGAACGGGTCGCCGAGTGTCTCTGCCAGTCCGCCGCAGCCGCACACCCAGGAGCAGTACCAGCGCTTGCCGAAGAGCCAGGTCATGAGCGGAACGGCTACCAGGGTGAGTGCGATGCCCCATGCCAGCATGAAGATGCCCAGGTCGCCGCTGCTGAGGAGATTTTCAAGGTTCCAGTCGAAAAAGAAGGAGTAATTGAGCGGCCAGATGTTTTTAAAATCGAAATAGGGTTGGTTGAGCCGCACCAGGATTTCTGGTATCAGGAAGGCGAAAGCGGTTTGGAAGAACATGACGGAGCCTGTCCGCATCAGCTGGTAGCGGTTGTGCCGGTACCTGGCAATCATCCTGAATCCCATGACCAGCACCGCGATGGTGTACAGGAAGCCGTACAGGAACCATTGCGAGGCGGGTTTGCCACTGAGGGCCAGGCTCAGGGGTTCTGTCATCTTGATCCAGGGAGCGGCAAAATGGGGTGCCCAGTACAGGATGATGTAGAAAGCGATGAGGTAGGCTCCAAGGGCAATTCCCAGCCATCCACTGCTTTTGTGGGCTGCTGCGTCGCCGTTTTTCAGCGACTTTTGCCGGTCGTAGTAATGTACCAACAGGGCAACGGCGATGCAGGCCAGCGCGGATAACACGGGCCAGAGCAGGTCGCCTGTGTAGAGGTATCCATAGGCCAGGATCAGGGGGATGGCAGTGAGCAGGAGGGTCTTTTGCCAGGTGCCGGAGACTCCTTTTGTCAGGGGGCGATGCTGCAGCTGGTTGTTTTTGATGCCGGGGAGTTCCATGAAGGTCGGGGCGATGTAAAGTATTCCACCCAGGATGGCCAGGCCTGCGGTCAGCAGCAGGAAGAGCCAGGGATGTAGGGAAACCATGCCGATGCCTGATTTGACGGTCAGTTGCAGGAGGTATTCCTGTTCAGCCCAGGCCCCCATGCGGTAGTCCCATTCTCCGGCGCCTTGCGGCAGGCCTGCTTTGGCTTGCCGGTCCAGTTTTTCGCGGGCGTTTTTGAGGGCGTTTTTCAGTTCGCTGGTGAACAGGAAGGTGCTGGTGTATTTCTTTTGAGGTAGAAGGGCTTCGGTGGTTGTTTCCTGGATGGCTTGCCGGTGGTATTCGTTCTGGATGGTCGTCGCGACATCTGCCAGCTGGTATTGGTCCAGTGCGGGCAGCAGGGTGAAGATCAGGAGGCCGGAGATGACCAGGGTGGTTCCAATCTTTTTAAGCATACATGAAAGGTTATTGTTCGCTGTTGATGTTGATGGTTGTGTTGTGAATTGCTTTTCGGGCAGGGTTTCGGAGATCAGGCGGGTTTTCCGGATAAAAAACGAAGCACCCGGTTGAGCCCTCTTCTCTTTTGGAGTTTGAGCTCCTTGCCCTGCTGCTGGTTGTACAATTTCACGACCTCGGGCTCGAATTGCCTGGAAAACTCGGGGTCGAAGTTGGCGAGCCCGAGGGAGGTCAGCACCGTTTCGATGTGTGTGCCCTGCTGGATCCATTTCTCGCAGACCTCCTGCCGGTAGCGGACGCCCATGAGGTTGAAGCCGACCACGGCGCCGCTCTCGCGCAGCCAATTGATGCGGATGCTTGCCCGGCCCTTGGGATGCTCCCAGTACAGGCTGTCCTGGTGTTCGGGCAGCGCGGGCTGGATATCGCCGTACACCTGGTACTCGATGTCGAAAAACTTGGCGGAATTGAACCACAGACCAGGTTCGTAGGGGGTTTTGCCGGCCTTTTGCCCATTGGCCGCCGCCAGCATGTTCAAGGCTGCGACCTCTCCCATCTTTCTGCCCGTGTACCAAAGCGCCTCGATGTCGCGCCTTCCCGGCCTGGGCGAGCGCAGCTGGGCACAGTCGCCGGCCGCATACACCCCGCGGATGTTGGTTTCGAGGTATTCGTTGACCAGTATGCCGCGCGACAGTTCTATTTCGCCGAAATGCAGGAAATCGATGTTGGGCACCACGCCGGTGGTGAGCCCCACGAAGCTGCATTCTATTTTTTCGCCCTGGCTGGTGACAATCATCTTCACCCTGCCGCTTTGCTTGTCGCCCCAGATCTCCCTGAGCTCCGTTCCCAGTTTCAGCCGGATGCCATGCGCCTCGATGTGCTTGTTTAGCATTTGGGATTCCTGGGGCGGCAGCATCCATTCCATGAAGCTGTTTTCTCTGACCAGGAAGGTGACCGGGATGTTGCGCGAGCGCAGCATCTCTGCCATCTCGATGCCGATCAGGCCACCGCCGGTGATGACGGCGTGTCGGATGCCCCGGGTGTAATGCTCCATGGCCTCCAGGTCCTGCAAGGTGTAGAGGCCCTGCACCCCTTCCAGGTGCTGTCCTGGCCAGCCCAGTTTGTTGGATTTGCTGCCGGAGGCAATGAGCAGCTGGTCGTAGGCCATTTCTCGTTCGTCAATGAACTTGACGACTTTGCGGGAGGTGTCAACTTTTTCCACCCAGCCTTTGACCAGTTCGATGCGGTTTTTTTCCCAGAACCAATCCTCGTAGGGCTTGGTGTCTTCCATGCGCATCTGTCCCATGTAAACGTACATCAGGGCGGTCCGGGAAAAGAAATAATCGGACTCTCCCGAAATGACGGTGATCCGGTGGTCGCTGAGTTTTCGGATGGTGCGGGCAGCCGTGATGCCGGTGATGCCGTTGCCGATGATGACGATATGCTGCATAAGACTTAGGACAGGTGGTTTCCGGCCGAAAGTTAATTAAAAGTGCGGTTATTTTAAAAGTTCCTCTGCTATCCGCTCGGAGAGATGGTAGTGCGTGCTTTGCGAACAGCGGGCATGGCGGGGGCCGGTGTCGCCATGAGTTTGAAGGCAGGCCCATGCGTGGTAGTAGCCGGAGCTGTCGCGTTCGCAATACACCCCGATGGAGGCGTGGCGGGCATCGCCCAGCAGGCGGAGCACCTTTCTCTCGACATTGGTGAGCAGGGCGACCTCAGGGTGGTGGATGCCTCTGAGGATGCTGCGGGTGGAGAGGTCGTTGCTGCAGCAAAGGTAGGCCAGTACTCCGCAGCCGGGCGGAGGCAGCAGCTCGCGGGGATTGAAGCGGGTGATGTCCAGTTCGTCGAGTTCTCCTTCCAGATGGACCATGTCGGCGGCAGGCACCAGCCAGGCATCCGCAGCTCCCTGGCGGAACAGGTCGAGCAGCTCGCGGGTGCTGCGCACAGGTGCAGTTGCTGCCAAGCGGACATCGGGCCGGAATGACTGCAGTTGCTGGCCAAGCACAGGTATCGATGCCCAGGCGAGGGCTTCTTTTTTCAAAGAGAACATCTCCCCGTTGTCTGCAGCCTGTTTGTTTGCCAGCAGCCAGGCGGCAGGATTGCTTCTGGCGGAGAGCCCTGCAATAAGAGTCCCCTCCGTTCGCTGCGGCGACAGTTCGTGCAGTGGCCAGGTGAAAAAATCTATTTCACCCCGCAGCAAGGCAGTTTCCAGGGCAGGCAGGCAGGTTTGTCTCCAGTTTGCCTCTTTTTCGATACCGTGCAGGGGAATTTCCACCAGTTCGCAGGGGGTGTCGGCATGCTGCAGGTCGAGCTGTATCGCTTCGGAGCAGCGCAGGTAGTCAGTATGCGGGATTGTTCCAAGTCGAAGCATGCCTTCGGGATTTAATGATGGGCAATGGAGTCTGTGATGTAATCCGGTATGATGCCGGTGGAACGGATCAGCACATCGGCCATTTCCTGGCTGGTGTTGCCGGTCAGCACCAGCAGGGTTTTGATGCCGAACTTATTGCCGCCCAGGATGTCCGTGTGGAGGGTGTCGCCCACCATGAGGATGTCCTTGCGGTCAATATAGCCGACTTGCCGGTTGAGGTCGTCATAGGCGTACATGAACATCTGGGAATCGGGTTTTCCAAAGTGGATGAACTTGCGGTTCAGGATGCTTTCAACGAGTTGGGCGATGCTGCCCGTGGCGACGGCGACGTCGTTCTTGGAAACCGGGTATAGTTTGTCGGAGTTGGCGACGACCACGGGGATGTTCTTGCGGTTGATGAGGTTGACCGTCTTGTTGATGTCGGAGTTCCAGTCGAAGCCCTCGTCGTCGAGGAAGGCGAAGCCGGCGATGTCGTCCACGTCGTCGAGATCCACCTCGCGCACGGGAACGGAAGGGAAGCCGGACTCCAGGATATAGGCGGCGGCGTTTTCGGTGCCCAGGTAGGCCACCTTGCCGCTGATGATCTTGGTCTGCAGGAAATTGCGGGCCAGCATGCCCGAGGTAATGATTTCCGCAGCGCTGATGCTGTGCAATCCCATGCGATTAAAGGAGAGCAGCTGTTGCTCCTGGGTCCGGGAGGCGTCGTTGGTCAGCACGCGCAGGTGGATGCCTCGCCTGCGCAGTTCGTCGATGGTGTTGCTGACGCCGTTGATCAGGCCGTTGTAGTTTTTCAAAACGCCGTAAGAGTCCAGAAAGACGGCTTTGAAATTAGAGGCGATGCTTAAGAAAGAGGCAGTTTCCATATAGGATGAAATAACGATTGGCCGGGAATTAAGTTTTTGTAAAAACAGCATTCAGCAGCCGCTCAGCCTTGAACCCCTGCTCTATGGCGGGGAAATACTGCTCAAAGGCTTCGTGCTGCAGCTTGCTGGCAAATTTTTCATGAAAAAAATAGCGGCCGTCCTTGATCACGTAGTTCAGGATAAAAAACCGGTAGGCCTCCTGCAGGAAGCGTATCTCGGATTCGGTGAGCGGGAAGACGGCGTGGTAAGCCTTCAGGAAGAGCAGGAAGCGGTCCTCCATGAGCGGGCCGATGTTGTAGGAAAAAACCGTGCGGTCGCCCACCTCGGAGCAGACGCGGCTCATGAAGTAAAAATCCATCATGCGGGTGCTCATGCGGAACCAGTCGTAGTCCCAGCGGGAGAAGAACTTGCAGGAGGAGGTGACGGAGAAGTTGCCGATGTTCCAGTCCACGAAGACGGGGATGGTGTCGAAGCCGCCGGCGTTGAGTTGTTCGGAATTTTCCAGGAACAGCTGGCACTGGCGTCTGATCTCGCCGAGGTGGTCGCGGTGGATGTGGCGGCCTTCCTCCGTTTCCAGGATGTTGAGCAGGTAATGGATGTCCACGGGCAGGGTTTTGGAGGAGGGTGGCAGGGTGTGGCGGATCTTGTGGCAGGCCTGGTGGAACAGGGCCATTTGTTCGCCCAGTTTGACGATATGGCTTTGGTCCAGCTGCCGGGGCAGGCGCTTCATGATTTTGATGGGGCGGTAGAAGACGACCCAGGCGTCGATGATCTCGCTCTGGTGGCGATGGACGAAGAGGCGGTTCCCCTTCATGAGCGAGCGGGCCAGGAAGTTCTCGAAAGGAGCCGGCAGGTTGTTGGACAGGGAGTTGATGATGCGGTGGTCCTCCACGAAGTGTTCGAACTGTCCGAAATAGGAGAGTTTGCCAATGATGATGCTGTTGTCCTGGAAGGTGATCCGGTAAACGTGGTTGGTGGACACCCTGGCGCTGATATCCGTGATGCGGAGAATTTTCCGGGAGCTGTCGTAAGCTTCCCAGGCCTCCTGGATGATACCTGAAAAATCAATAAACGGCATGAGCAAATATTTTTCTAAATTTCCTTATTTTTCGCCGCAAAAATTCTTCACTAAGAGCATGTTTAAAATTTTGGTAACTGTTTAGAACCCCCTTTTCATGCAATCCAGGAATTGCTGGAAAGGAATGCCCTCAAATTGGGTCGGTGCTGCTTGCCTCCCGTCGGGAGGCAAGCAGCACCTGCAAGGGGTGCTAAACAGTTATTAAATTTTAAACGTTCACTAACGAAAAATCACGGATTTATGAACAAGAACAACGCGACATCGGCCGCCAATAATTCGCCCGACATGAAGCTATTCTGGGGTTGTTTTATTGCGCTTATTGCCACATCATTTGGTTTTATCATCCGGGCACTGATCATTGGGGACTGGGCAGCGGACTTCAACCTGACAGAGACCCAGAAGGGGGAGCTGCTGGGAGTGGGTTTGTGGCCCTTTGCCATCAGCATCGTGCTCTTCAGTCTGGTCATTGACCGAATCGGGTACAAAAATGCTATGTTGTTTGGACTTTTTTGTCATGTGACCAGTGCGATTATCACCATTTTTGCCAAAGACTACTGGTGGCTGTACGTGGGCACCTTCATCGTGGCCCTGGGCAACGGCACCGTGGAGGCCTACATCAACCCGGTGGCGGCCACGATCTTCAGCAAGGACAAGACCAAGTGGCTGAACATCCTGCACGCCGGCTGGCCGGGTGGCATGGTGTTGGGCGGCATCATCCTGCTGCTGTTGGGCAGCAGTGTGAGCTGGCAGGTGAAGGTGGGGCTGATTTTCATTCCCACGGTGGCCTATGCCATCATGCTGTGGGGCCGCAGCTTCCCGGTCAACGAGCGGGTGGCTGCCGGGGTTTCGTACAAGGACATGTTGAAGGAGGTCGGCATCCTGGGGGCTTTGATCATCAGCTTGCTGGTGTTCCGGGAGATAGGCCGCATTTTCGGCATGTCGGAGCCCATGGTATGGGTCATGATACTGGCGGCGACTGGCTGGTTCGGGTATGTGACCCGTTCGATGGGTCGCCCCTTGTTTATCGTCATGCTGCTGATCATGATTCCGCTGGCCATCACCGAGCTGGGGGTTGACAGCTGGATTTCCGACCTGATGGCCGGGGAGATGCAGAACATCGGCATTGCCGGCGGCTGGGTCTTGGTTTACACTTCGCTGATCATGGCCTTGCTGCGTTTTTTTGCAGGTCCGATCATCCACCGGCTTTCCCCGCTGGGTTTGCTGGCCGTTTGTGCCGGCATTGCGGCGGTGGGATTGTATTTCCTGTCCACGGCGACCGGCGCTGCTATATTGCTGGCGGCGACGCTGTACGGCATTGGCAAGTCCTTTTTCTGGCCTACGACATTGGGAGTGGTTGCCGAGCAGTTTCCAAGGGGCGGTGCCTTGACGCTCAACGCGGTGGCGGGAGTGGGCATGCTGGCGGCAGGTATAGTCGGCGGTCCTTTTTTGGGCAACATTCAGGACAAGCAGGTGGAGAAGGAGGTGCTGGCTTATGATCAGGCGAACAGCACGAACTTGCACGACACTTATGTAATCCAGGAGAAGACGGGTATTTTCGGCAATTACACGAGTCTGGATATGAACAAGGTGGAGGCTGCGCCGGAGGCCGATAAGGCACCGATCCAGCAGATACAGGCGGGTGCCAAGAAAGGGGCATTGGAGACGGTGGCGCTGTTCCCGCTGTTCATGTTGCTGTGCTACCTGGGCCTGATTTTCTACTTCCGCTCCAAGGGAGGCTACAAGCCAGTGGAGTTGTGACAGTGCAGGCTCGCCAAGGCTGTCTCAAAAGACACATGCGAGACAATCTCTTCTGAAAAGGGCGCGGGGTGCAGCCCCGCGCCCTAAAAACCC
>JBEAYO010000042.1:0-12567 GCA_041159285.1 Bacteroidota bacterium
TTAAGCCCTTCTGCGCCGATGGTACTGCCCCTAAAAGGTGGGAGAGTAGGTCACCGCCAGCTTTTTTTTGACTATCAACAAATTATCATACGACGGTTTTGCGGGTATTGCCTGCAAAACCGTTTTTACTTTATCCTAAGACCATTCCGCAATGAACGCGCACAACCGTCTGATGCTCCGCCTGGAGCTGGTGTGGTGGCTGGTGACCCTGGTGACGCTTGCCGCCGTGTTGTTTCCGGTCTATTCCTCTGGAGTTGTCTATCCCTTCTGGCTGAACAATACTGTCTTCATTCTGGTTGTCGTCACTTTTTTCCGCTTCATCTTCTTGTTGAAATTCACCCTGATTGCCTACCTCCAATGGGCGAAGGTGGTCTTTTTGTTCCTTTGCATTCCGCTTGCTATTTATCTCGTCAACTCTTTGCACGCTTTTCAGTTATATGTGGATGAGGAAGGCCTCATGGGGATATTTGCCACCCTTCCGGCCGAAAGGCAACAGCAACTGGCCGGCTATGTGCGGGCGGAGATGATCTTTTTCGGAGTAGGCGCTATTCTCAGCGCCGTCATCCTGCCCTTTCGAATGCTTATTTCATTCTGGCGCACCCACAACCATGGTACGGTCTGACACTGGCCCCCTGCGGCTGGCGCCGCCTAAACTAATTCTGAATGAAGGCCATTTTTTTTGTTTTTGCGAAGCGAAATCAAAAAAAATGGCCTTCATTCATTATGTTGCCTCGACGCCGATGGCGGAGAAAGCCTTCGATACAGCCCCTTTCATCAGCCGATGTTACACGCACAATAAATCACTGCCATGAATCAACTCCGCCACGAGACCTCCCCCTACCTCCTGCAACACGCCAACAACCCCGTGCACTGGTACGCCTGGAAGCCCGAGGCCTTTGAAAAGGCAAGGGCCGAAGACAAGCCCATCCTCGTCAGCATCGGCTATGCCACCTGCCACTGGTGCCACGTGATGGAACGCGAGAGCTTCGAGGACGTGGAGGTGGCAGGCTACATGAACGAGAACTTCGTCTGCATCAAGGTGGATCGGGAAGAAAGACCCGACGTGGACCAGATCTACATGGAGGCCTGCCAAATCATGTCCGGCGGTGGAGGCTGGCCCCTCAACTGCTTCCTCACACCCGACGGCCGCCCTTTCTTTGCCGGCACCTATTACCCGCCTGTCCCCTCTTACAACCGGCCTTCCTGGCTTCAGGTGCTCATGAACATATCCAGTGCTTACGAGCGCCAACGAGACACCGTGGAGAGCCAGGCCAACCGGCTGACGGACATGATCCGCAATGCCGGTGGCACATTGACCGCCACCCGCCAGCAGGCAGAAGTGCCGGGCCTGCCCTTCCATGCCGTCTTGCTGCAGAATATCTTCCATGGGCTGAGCCGGCAGTTCGACCACCAGAACGGCGGCTTTGGCGGAGCACCCAAATTCCCCGGAACCATGGCGCTCCAGTTTCTGCTCCAATACCACTACTACTTCCGGGAGACCGAAGCGCTGGAACACGTTACCCGCTCCCTTGACAAAATGGCCATGGGAGGCATCTACGACCAACTCGGAGGCGGTTTTGCCCGCTACGCCACCGATGCCGCCTGGCTGGTGCCCCATTTTGAAAAAATGCTCTACGACAACGCCCTGCTCGTCGGACTGCTGGCAGACGCTTACCAGCTCACCGGGAAGCCGCTTTACCGCCAGACCATGGAAGAAACGCTGGAATGGGTGCGGCGCGAGATGACGAGCAGCGAAGGCGGATTTTATTCAGCCCTGGATGCTGATTCGGAAGGGGTGGAGGGGAAGTGCTATGTCTGGGACAAAGCAGAGGTGGACGCCATACTGGGAGCTGACGCTGCGGTATTCTGCGCGTATTACGGCGTCTCCGAAGAAGGTAACTGGGAACACCACAACATCCTCTGGCGTGAAAAGGACCTGGCGTCATTCGCCAGGGAACATGACCTGGATGTGCAGGAGCTGGATACCAGGCTTTCTATTTGCCGGCAGCGATTGTTCGAGGTCCGGAGCCGGCGGGTCCCCCCTGGGCTGGACGATAAGATACTGCTCGACTGGAATGCGCTGATGTGCACGGCCTATGCCAGGGCCTATGCAGCGACGGGGGAGGCAAGCTACCGCGAGTCCGCCTGCCGTGCGCTTGATTTCCTGCTGGAGCGCCTGCTGCAGCCAGACGGAATCTCACTGTACCACACTTACCGGGAGGGCAAGGCGCAGTACAATGCCTTCCTGGACGACTATGCCTTCCTGATAGAAGCCTTGCTCGAGGTGGCGCAGGTCACTTACGACTATCGCTATTTGCAGCAGGCAAGGCAGTACATTGAATATGTGCTGGAGCAATTTTTAGACCGGGAGGAAGCCTTGTTTTATTTTACATCCAGCCGTCAACAGGACATTTTGCTTCGCCGGAAGGACTTGTATGATTCCGCCACGCCTTCAGGCAACTCCACGATGGTGCGCAATTTACAGCGGGCCGGCATCTTGCTGGGCAGGGAGGATTGGCGGGAACTGGCTGGCCGTTGCCTGTTGAAATTGCGGGATGCCGTAGAGCGGTATCCATCTTCCTTTGGTCGCTGGGCCACCGCCATGGTCGGCGAGGTGATGGGCACGGCGGAAATTGCCGTGACCGGAGCGCAGGCCTTCGAACTGGCCGACCAGATCCAGCGGGAGTTCCTGCCACACAAGGTGCTGATGGCGACAGCCGCGCCTGATGAGTCCTTTCCGCTGCTGGCAGCCAAGGCAGCGGGCGAGACGCTCATCTACGTTTGCCGGAACTACGCCTGCCTCCAGCCCGTGAGGACTCTGGAGGAGTTCCGGAAACTGGTAAACAGGCCTTCGTAGCGGCTAACAGGCAAAAAAATATGATCCGGGCTGAGTGCTTTGCAGTTGCCACCCTGTCCGGATTTTCCTACTTTTGAAAAAACTTTGAAATGTAAATTCATGATCAGGATTCTGACATTTCTGACGGTGCTTTCGCTCTGGCAGGCTGGCCAGGCCCAGCAGGCCCCCCAGTACACCCTGCATATGTTCCACAACTTCGCCTTCAATCCGGCGAGGGCCGGGTTGGACAACTCGCTAAACGCCACAGGCGTGTACAGGAAGCAGTGGAACAACCTGAATGGAGGCCCCGAAACCCAGGTCTTTTCCGCCCAGCTGCCTCTTTACTTCCTCTCCGGCGGCATGGGGGTGAAGGTGGAGAACGAAACCATCGGCTCCTGGCGTCAGACAGCCTTCTCCCTGGCTTATTCCTGGCACCGGCAGGTTGGCCAGGGCCTGCTTGCCCTCGGAGGTGGCGCCGCCCTGTCACAATACCAGCTGGATGGATCCCGCGTAAAAACCCCCGGCACGGTTTTTTTCGATGAAGGCGACCCCGCCAGCCACAACGATCCCATGCTGGACATCGGCAACCTGTCGGGCACCGGTTATAAATTTGACCTGGGAATTTATTACCAGAATGAGAACCTCCAGGCCGGAATTTCCGTAAATAACCTGGTGGAGAGCCAAACTGAAGTGTCTAACCTGCGCTACACGCAAGCCAGGAGCTATGTGCTGACTGCCGGGTATCGCCTCAACGCCAGCCGAAACTGGTCGGTATGGCCCTCCCTCCTGCTGAAAACAGACATTCGGCAGACGCAAACCGACTTTTCGGTTTTAACAGGCTACAATGAAAATATTTTTGTCGGCGCTTCGTTTAGAGGATATAGCACCCAAAGTATTGATGCCGTCTCATTCCTGGGAGTGTTGCGGTTAAGTGAAAAAATAAGCGCGGGCTTTGCGTACGATCTGGGCTTGTCTGCCCTCCGAAATGCGCATAGCGGGACCTTTGAGATTCTCCTCAACTACAACCTGGGTCAGCCGATTGGAAAAGGCAGGCCCCCGGCAATCATCTATAACCCCCGTTCGCTGTAGAAAGGCAGTCCATGCTTTTTTCGGCAAAGGCAAGCGCATCAGGCGGGCAAACACCGGGGGAATCCCCTTGAAATTAAATTGGCTTCAGCGAGCGGCGGCATTGAACGATTTGCCGGCAATCCGGCTGAAATCCATCGCCAAAATCCGACTTCAATTAGCTGATATTCTATGCCAAACTAAGTTTGCAAATAAATATTGGTAAAATCACACTAAGATAGAAATAACTGGCGTTTGATTCGTACAAATTGTTAATTTTGCCCGCCAAACGGCAGAAATGAGAAGTTGCCGTTTGTTTTCAGAGGTAAAACTTTATTTTTACGGCTCTTTTATAATAAAGAAGGAAAATCCGTGTTTTCACAATGAAAGTACTACTAAAAAATTCGTTCTCGCTGCTTGTAATTGCAGCAATCATCTCCTCTTGCGGAACAAAGGACAACGGACAGCTCATCGGCGTCCTTGATCGCCCGGAATGGAAAGGCATCAATCCCTATGGCATGGTTTACATCCCTTCGGGAACCCTTCACATCGGCCCCAGTGATCAGGATCTGAGCAACACCTTCGTCCAGAGACCCAAATCCATCTCCATCCAGGGATTCTACATGGATGACACAGAGATTACCAACAACGAGTACCGTCAATTCGTGTACTGGGTGAAGGACTCCCTGGCTCACACCTATCTGGATCACTTCATACAGGACGAGGAAACCGGTGATGAGCGCATCGACTGGGAGTATGAAATCGACTGGACAGACGAGACGCTGGCTGATATGTATCTGCCGGCAAATGAGCGCTTCGCAGGCCGCAAGGCTCTGGATGTAAGCAAGCTGGTTTACGAATACCAGTGGTTTGATTGGAGGGAAGCTGCCAACGACCGCGGCAAGTCTCCGAACTCCACCTTTATCAATCGCAAGAAAATAGGTGTTTATCCGGATACCATGGTTTGGGTTCGCGATTTTGCCTATTCGCTGAATGAGCCGATGACGCGGAATTACTTCTGGCATCCCGCTTTTGACGACTATCCGGTGGTGGGTGTCAACTGGCACATGGCCACAGCTTTTTGCTACTGGAGAACCAGACTATGGGATACCTACATGGCACAGGGAGGTGATGAGGTCATCAACACCGAGGATTTCCGCCTGCCTACGGAGCACGAGTGGGAATATGCCTCCCGGGGTGGCCACGACCTGGCTCCTTACCCATGGGGCGGCTATTACCTGCGCAACGCGAAGGGCTGTCTGCTGGCCAATTTCAAGCCTGGCCGCGGCAATTACCCCGAAGATGGCGGCTTGTACACCGTAAAGGCAGATGCCTATTTCCCGAACGACTACGGCTTGTACAACATGTCGGGCAACGTCTCGGAGTGGACATCCACCGCTTTCTATGAAAATGCCTACTCTTTCATCCATGATTTGAACTCAGACATCCGCTATGATGCAAAGGATGATGATCCGGATGCATACAAGCGCAAGGTGATCCGCGGTGGCTCCTGGAAGGACATCGCCTGGTTCCTGCAAACAGGTAATCGCCACTGGGAATATCAGGATACCACCAAGTCGTACGTCGGCTTCCGTTGTGCGCTTACTTTCCTGGGTCGTTCCATCAACGATTTTTAACAGACTAGATCGACAGAAAAAGCGGTAATGAGGCGGTTGTCCGAAGTACTTTCCGGTGGTTTCCTTCCGGAACTTGCCAAGGCAGTGCACTTGACTTTAACCGTTGTTTTCCAGCGTATAAAAGACTAGTATCATTGTTTTCTTGGTTGCAGTCCGAATAACCTGTGGTATTGCGTTATGCAAATAAGAAAACATTCGGGTTCATCTAAATTTCGCTAACTTAAAACGATTAAACAATGAGTTTCGTTAAAACAAAAGGATTCAAGTACCTGAAAAATCTTTTCATCGGCTTAGGGGCTGCAACGGTTCTCATGGGCGCTCTCTTCAAACTCGAAAGCTGGGAAGGTGCCAGTGAAATGTTGATTATCGGTCTTTCAGTGGAAGCCTTCATATTCCTGATGCTCGGCTTGCTGGGACCCGAACCGGATTACTACTGGGACAAGCTCTATCCTGGCCTCAATGACTACCACTCCCAAATTGCTCCTCTGACGGCAGGTCCTCAGTCAGATTTGGGTACCCCGCTCCATGGCGATGTGATCGAGGCACAACTCGGCGGCATGCTGACGGAGTTGCAATCCATGTCCAAGAACCTTTCATCACTAAAAGCGCTTCAGGAAGTTGATTTCTCCGGTACTTCGGAGCAAATCAAAACGATGAATAATTTCTATTCCAAGCTGAACGAGGCAATGGCTGACCTTTCAGATTCCCTGGAAGACACCAAGTCTTACAAGAGTCAAATCTCAGACCTGAACAAAAATCTGTCTGGTCTCAACAACGTCTATGGAGGCATGTTGAACGCTATGGCTCCCTTCCGCCCGCAGCAATAAACCGGGGGAAAGCCTTGTGAAACTGAATCTGATTATTGTATAACTTAAAATAAAATAAGACATGTCCATTCCAAAGGAACCGAGGCAGTTGATGATCAACCTTATGTACCTGGTGTTGACAGCCTTGTTGGCGTTGAACGTATCTGCCGAGGTGATGAATGCATTTTTTTCGTTGGATAAAGGTCTCAAGAATACCAACGGCATCGTTGATAATACGAATGACCAGATCCTGATGAATATCAATAAGCAGGCGGATGCCTATAAAAATGAACAGAATGAGAAATTCCGTCAGGCTGCCATTGAGGCGGACAAGATAACCAAGGAGTTCTCTACTTACGTATCTGGCGTATGGCAACAGGTTTTTGATGCTGCAGGCGGTCCCAGCTCGAAAGATCCTTCCAAGCCTAAGCGGGAAAAGGACAAGGACGTGACCACGCGCCTCCTGGTGTTGGGCCCGGATGGCCAGCCCGACAAGGCTATTGGTCCTCAGCTGGAGCAAAAAATTCGCGAAACCCGGGAGAAGTTGCTGGCATTGGTGGACAACGACTCGTCTATTGCCAAGTCCATTCCCTTGGCAGTGGAGGAAGAGTGGAAGTTGTCCAAAGATAAAAACAGCTGGTCGGACTGGAAATTCCGCCAGATGCCTGTCGCTGCCGTATTCCCCCTGTTGACGAAAATCCAGGCGGATGCCAAAGCTTCTGCCACCACGGTACTCAACCACCTGTTTAAGAAAGTGAGCGGCGAAGAAATCAAGTTCGATGCTTTCGAACCTGTGATTTCAGCGCCGAAGGGCTACATCATCCAGGGCGAGAAGTACATGGCAGATGTTTTCCTCAGCGCATATAGCACTTCGGCCAGTGGCAACACGCGCATCAGCGTCAATGGATCCAATCTCAGTGTGAAGGACGGCAAAGGTACCTACGAGGTAACCGGCAATCGTCTGGGCGAGAACAAGTTCAACGTCAAGATAGACGTGACCAACCCCCTGAACAACAAGGTTACGACATATCAGAAGGAGTTCAGCTTTGAGGTGGGCGAGCGCTCAGTGGCCATTTCCGCTGACAAGATGAACGTGTTCTACATCGGCGTTGACAACCCGATTTCAGTTTCAGCTGCTGGTGTTTCCAGCAACGAGCTCTCTGTCTCTATCACCGGCGGAAACGGCAAGCTGGAGAAGTTGTCAGGCACCACTAACTCCTGGAACGTAAAGGTGGACAAGCCGACTGACGACTGCAAAATCAACGTCAGCGCGGGATCGCTGAAGTCTTCTAAGACCTTCCGCGTCAAGCGCATACCTGACCCTGTTGCCAAATTGGGTAACAAGCCGGACGGTGAAATGGGCAACGGGGAATTCAAGGTTCAAAGGGGTTTGATTGCTGCGTTGGAGAACTTTGATTTCGACGCCAGATGTGAAATCCAGAGCTTCAATGTGGTGAAGGTAGCCAAGCGCTCAGATCCTGTGACAGTCGAGAACACCGGTGGAACCTTCAAGGAGAGTGCAATCAACCTTGTGCAGTCTGCCAAGCCGGGTGATACCTACTACTTCGAAAGCGTGAAGGCGAGGTGCCCCGGAGATAGTGCAGGGCGCAAAATCAACTCGCTTGTATTTAGAATTAAGTAAAGCCATCTATATTGAACAGCTTACTGCCAGGCTATCTGGTTGCAAACCAGGCCCGCAGTCAGTTCATTAATCCGCTAAATTCTAAACAGACATGAAATTTGCATTGAAATTATTCGGATTGGCATTGCTGCTTTGCCTGGGTACCACCCTGCAGGCGCAACAGCCAGATAACATTCTCACCGAATCCAGTGACCCCAACCAAGGCAAGCCCCTGGATGATATCGTTGAAAAACGCACCATTGCTGAAAAGCGCGTACTTCCTTACGACCACATGCGTGAAGCGGATATATTCTGGGAGAAGCGCATCTGGAGGGTGATTGATATCCGCGAGAAGATGAATCATCCATTTGCTTATCCCGAAAGGCGTTTCTTTTCTATCCTGATGGAGGCTGCCGCTAATGGAGAGATTTCTGTCTACAGCACGGTTGACGACAAGTTCACTTCTTTGCTGACGCCCGATGAGGTAGCATCCATGGGCGCTTCTACCGATACTGTCTATATCATGGATCCGGAAACTTATGAGGAGCAAATCAGCATTACGCAAAACGAACTTGACCATAGCAGCATAACGCGCTTCCGCCTTAAGGAAGTCTGGTTTTTCGATGAGGAATCATCCAGGCTTCAGGTTCGCATTCTCGGGATTGCTCCTATGCAGGATGTACAGGATGAAAACGGCAATTTCAAATACGAGCAGCCGATGTTCTGGGTGTATTACCCGCAAATCAGGGAAATACTCGCCCGTGAGCGCGTGTTCAATGTTGGCAATGATGCCAGCCCCATGACCTGGGAGGATTTGATGGAAAACCGCCAGTTTTCCAGCTACATCTACAAGGAGTCCAACGTGAGGGATCGTCGTCTTATCGATTATGTTTCGGGCGTGGACTTGTTGTTGGAAGCAGACAAGATCAAGCAGGAAATCTTCAATTTCGAGCATGACCTCTGGTCTTATTGATTTGTCTGTGCTTTAAGGCAAAAAGGGCTCAATTGCTTGCGTGCAGTTGAGCCCTTTTTGTTTTTTAATCGGGTTGTGCAAAAGTTCGTGCGGTTAGTTCTGCCGGTGCCGCCTGGCTGTGGGAAGGGGGAGGGGGTTCAACAGGGCGCTTTTTACGTGGTGCCAAAGAATTAAGGAGATTCCGCCGGTGCCTTGTTGGCTCCAGGGAAGTTCGCGCCTGTTTCAAAAGACCCTGCAATCCGTTCTGACGGTGCCAATTGGCCCCCGGAAAGGGCATTCGGTCGGCCGGATGGAGGCTGTCTCAAAAGACTTTCGCCGCATCTGGCGGCGAAAGAAAATAATGAATGCCCATTTTTTATAACTATTTAGCACCCCTTTCATGATTTCCAGGGATTGCTGAAAAGGAATGCCCTCAAAACCAGAGGGTATTAGGTCGGTGATGATTGCCTTCCGGAAAGGGCGCGGGGCTGCGCCCCCCGCGCCCTGAAAAAGCCTTCAACGCGGCCGGCGGGGCGTGTTGATGGCTTTTTCAGGGCGGCAGTATCTGCAAGGAGTGCTAAACAGTTACCCAAAGGGTCTTTTGAGACAGGCTCGAGGGGGTGGACAAGGCTAGGGGATTTCCTGCGAGGAATGGGGTTTGATTGGCAGCTGGCAGGGTAAAACCTAGGGTGTCAATCGACTCGCAGAAGGTGTAGATAGATAATAGTGCAGGGTTTGTTGAAAAAATTGCATACTCGTTTAAGTATAAAGATACTTTTGTTA
Organism: Bacteroidota bacterium; assembly: GCA_041159285.1. Taxonomy (GTDB): domain Bacteria; phylum Bacteroidota; class Bacteroidia; order Chitinophagales; family Saprospiraceae; genus UBA6168. Next base: position 9,701 of record JBEAYO010000042.1, read on the forward strand.
AACAAAACAAGATAAAATACCGTTGGAAGGAGGTTAATTTCTCGCTGGGATAAAACAGCAGTCATTTTCGTTACAAGAAACAAGCTTTCTAAACAGCACACCCGAATTTATAACATATAATAAAATCATGTCAAAAAGTTCAATGTTAGCTTTACTCAAATCGCATTTCTTACCCTGTCTCATCTTGACAGCAGTACTGGGTGCACAGCCGTCATTTGCTCAGGGGCCACCTGCCGGTGCCTCCCGCCCGGGAAACTGGGGCGGCGGCGGACCACAGATGAACATCGGTCGCTTTTACGGAAAAGTAGTGGATGAAAAGGGAAAGGGCATCGGCTATGCCACCGTGGAACTTTATACCATGAAGTTCGACACGGTGAGCAAATCCGTGAAGGAAACCCTCATTTCCGGACAAATAACTGAGGAGAATGGTGATTTTAGCCTGGACAAGCTTCCCGTCTCTGGAGAATTTACGGTGAAGGTGTCTTTCCTGGGATATGCCGAGACCACGCTGAAGGCAGCTTTTGCTTCCAAACCACCGAGCGGGGGGCCACCAGCCCCACCGGCAGGAGGCGGAGGAGCCCCCTGGCAGGCTGGCGGCGGCATGGCCGGCGGCGGTTTCGAGAAAGACCTCGGCAATATTGTGCTGAACCCCTCCGCCCAGGTACTGGAGACCGTGACCGTGCGGGCAGATGCTGCCACTACCACCCTGGCGTTGGACAAGAAGATATACCGCGTGGACAAAGATGCGACCGCGGCGGGAGGAAACGCGCAGGATGCGCTGAAGAACGTGCCCTCCCTGTCAGTTGACATCGACGGCAATGTCTCCCTCCGCAACGGATCTCCCCAGATATTCGTGGACGGAAGGCCGACGACCCTGTCGCTGGACCAGATCTCTGCGGATGCTATCGAAAGCATAGAGGTCATCACCAACCCATCCGCCAAGTTCGACGCGGGCGGTGGGACGGCCGGCATCATCAACATCGTGCTGAAAAAAGAGAAGCGACTGGGCTATAACGGCAATGTGCGCGTCGGCACCGACTCCCGGCAGGGCTTCAACCTGGGTGGAGACCTGAATGCCAGGGCAGAGAAGGTCAATTTGTTCGGCAGCGGCATGTTCAACCGCATGCGCGGATTTTCAGATGCAGAGACCTCCAGACAGAACCTGTTCGGCTCACCCAATACCAATGTGGTTCAGACAGTGGACGGGTTGATGAACGGCTATTTTGCCAACGGTCGAGCCGGCCTGGACTGGTTTGTGGACAACCGCAGCACGCTCACCTTCTCTGGCAGTTACACCCGCGGCCATTTCGAGCCCGAGGATGACATCACCACGCGGACGGATTCCCTGTTTCAGTCAGGCAATACCTTTAGTGAGTATGTTCGGGCAACCCGGCAAGACCGCAATTTCAGGAACCTGGGTTCCTCCATTCAGTACAAGTACCTGTTCCCGAAGCAAGGGATGGAGTTGACGGCCGATGTCAACTACAACCGGGTGAAGTTTTTTGGCAACAGCAACTTTGAAACGCGCTTTTCAGGTGGTGACAGCAGCGTGGAGCGGCAGATTGGCGACGGCAGCGGCGAGTTCGTGACGGCGCAGGCTGATTTTGTAAATCCTTTGACTGATAAGATCAAGTTGGAAGGGGGTGTGCGCGCTGCCTTGCGTCGCAACTCGAACGACAACGAAAATGCCTATTATGACAACACAGAAAACGTCTGGGTGCGCGTCAGCAGCATCACGGATAAGTATAAGTTCAACGATGACGTCTATGCGGCTTACATGCAGATGGGGCACCAGTTTGTCAACTGGGGATATCAGGTGGGACTGCGGGCTGAGAGCAGCTTTTACAAAGGCAATTTGATTGACCTCGATTCCTCTTTTAACATCAATTATCCCATCAGCCTGTTCCCGAGTTTGTTTTTCACGCGCAAGCTCAATGAGCTCGATAACATCCAGCTTGCCTACACGCGCCGGATCAACCGCCCCAATTTTTTCCAGACCATGCCCTTTGTGGATTTTACCGATTCTCTGAACCTGCGCCGGGGCGAGCCCACCCTGCGTCCTGAGTTTGTCAACTCGCTGGAGTTGTCCTATCAGAATGTGTTCAGCAAGGGGCACAACCTGCTCGTCTCGGTTTACTACAAGCGCGCCGATGATTTGATTACTTCCTACCAGTACAGAGAATACGTCGAGGAGCTGGGCAGGGAGGTGCTGATTATCACCTATGCGAACTCCAACAGCAGTCAGGCCTACGGTGCGGAGTTTACCCTGAAGAATTCATTTTTCGACAGGATAGACCTCACCACGAACCTGAATGTGTACCAATCGAAGGTGGATGCCAGCAATGTGGAGAGTGACCTGGTCATCGACCAGTTGAGCTGGTTCTTGAAGGAGAACATTCAGGTGAAGTTGCCGGCGGGCTTTTCCCTTCAGTTGTCAGGGGAGTATCGCAGCCGGGCTTCCTTCACGCCGGGTGAGGGGAACCGCATGCCCTGGATGCCCGGGCCTACCAACACGGCGCAGGGTTACACCCTGGCCAACTGGTACGTTGACGTAGCCCTGCGGCGCGAGTTCATGGACAGAAAGGCGACCTTCACGCTCAGCGTGAATGATATTTTCAGGACTCGTCGGAGCGGCACTTATTCTGAGTCTGTTTACTTTATCCAGGATACCTGGCGGGTTCGCGATCCGCAGGTGTTCCGCCTGAACTTCTCTTACCGCTTTGGCAAGATGGATGCCTCCATGTTCAAGCGCAAAAACATGCGCATGAATATGCAGGGCAGTGACATGATGGGGTAGGGGAATCCGGGTTGTGTAAAAAGTCCCCGGGCGCAGTGCATCTCTTTGAAAAGGGCGCGGGGCGCAGCCC
>JBEAYO010000043.1:0-12538 GCA_041159285.1 Bacteroidota bacterium
GCGCAGCCCCGGGCCCCTTCCGGAGGCAGTGCGGCACCGGCGGAACCAACTGCAAGGACTTTTTACACAACCCCCGACCGCCCTTCCAAGGATACGAGCAGCACCGGTCTACTCACAATGGTGATGAGAAGGAGGGAGTGATTCTACAAATTTCAACAAAATGTTTTAATAATGTAAAAATCATTAACTTTGCTGCGGTAAACACGATGTGAATGTCATTGCGAAAAGAATTTCCACCTGCTGGCAGCGATTACATGGGAGGCACAAGCGACGGCTATGTGTACCGAACGGCTTTTGCCGGTGCCACACTGGAGCAAAGCCTGGAAATGATCCGGCAGTTTCTTCGCGAAGAAGGCTACCAGGAAATCCCGTTGCCTGCCAACGAGAAGGAACTCAGGATGTTCATGCTGCCTACCCGCAACCGGCAGATTCTCTTGTTCGAGGACAACGGTTACGTCCACAATCCGATAAAGATTTTGTTTCCCGGCGGATCACGCCAGAAAAATACCCTGGTATTAGAAGTTCACAACGAACGGGCACCCAACCACCTCCTTAAATTCCACAAGAAAATTGAATGAAGGCGCAGATAGCCCAGGAATCACAATTATTTGACCTGCTGCTGGACAGTTGCCCGGGACTTTATTTCCAATTGAAGAGATACCACGTGCGAGTACAGATTGCGTGAATCCCCCGGATTTGAATAGGCATAGTCCAGGCGCAGGCTGAACATTTGAAGCCCGATCCCCAGTGCCGGCCTGGCAATGAAGTACTCTCCTCCATCAACATCCAGTTCCTTTTGAAACTGGTGGACACCGGCCCGCAGGAAAAGAAAATCATTGTAGTCAACCTCCAGCCCGGCTCCCGGATCAATGCTGACCGGATCGCCGGGAAACAGGGTGTTCCGCCGGCCGTCCGTGGTGGCCACCACGTTCACCTCTGGCCTGAAATCGAACTTTTTTATGCTGAATGAATACGAAGCCCCCAGCAAAACCTGCGGCCTTGTAACCTCGAGGGAGTTAATATCTGGCAACTCATTGCCGGTGGACAACAACACGTCTTTTTCCCGGTCGGTAAACGTAACTCGCCAGGCATTGAAGGTGGAGGTGAGATCTCGGGCCATCAGTCCTGCCCTGAAGTTGCCGCTTCGGTACTGCGCACCAAGGTCAAGTCCAAAGCCCCACGAGTTTGCAAAGCTGCCTATTACCCGGCGAATCACCTTGACATTGCCCCCGATGCTCAGGAATCTTCCATTGCCGCTGACAAGCTGCTGGGAGTAACTGCCGAGAAATGCATAGTCGGCTGCCGAGAATTCGACGATGTTGTCATAATTCACCGTGCCGTCGGCCTCGAACAGGCTCAGGGTATTGGGAATGTTGTCTATTCCGAATCGAATCAGCGACAAGCCCATGCGGCTCTTCCCGCTGGCAAGCGGCAGAATCATACCCAGGTAATCGTATTTTCCAACGCCGGCAAACCATTCGGAATGCATGGCTCCCAATACCAGGCCGCGCTCTTTCGACAGGTTTGACAAACCAGCCGGATTCCAGTATCCTGCTGTCACGTCGTCTATTCCTGCCACAACGGCGTTGCCCAGCGCCTGAGCCCTGGCACCAACGCCAATGGTAAGAAACTCATTGCTGTATTTCTGTCCATGCAGCGATAGCGCATTGAACAGAAAAATAAGAACTGCCTTGTAAGCAAGCGCTTTATAAAGATTCATTGGTCTTGGATTTTGATGTTTCCCAACCAGGGAACATCAGGGCATAAATACAGTGGCGTAGTGATCGCCCCGCACACTATGACATGTGATAAATGGATTTTAACCGCCTCCGATTGTCTTCACCACTCTTTTTAACATAGTCTCCCGGTCAGTTGACAGGCGCAGGAGATACATGGCTGCCGGCAACTCAGAAGGTAGCTTTAGCTCAAAGCGATGCTGCCCCGAGGATAAATCACCCAATTTCACTGCATGCATCAACCTGCCGTCCATCAAATACAAGCCGGCATCTACATTGGTGGCGGGCTTTTCCAGGATCACATCCACGAAAATCCTGTCTTGCCAAGGATTGGGATATGCCTGCCATTCCAACACCTGCACCTGCGGATCGCCGGATGCACTCAGACAAGCGGTCTGCTGGACGTATTCCTGATAGGCTCCCAAGGCGAAACTGCAGATGGAGCGCAAACGGATATCATACTTGGTGCAAACATCGAGTCCGTAAATGGTGTGGTCGGAAGTGGAGACTGATACAGTTTCCCATGAATCTCCGCTTCCGCTTTTGCGGTATCCCAATTCGTAGCTGATGGCGTTGGAGGGCCCCTGCCATTGCAGGGTGATGGAAGACATCGTGGAGTCGAAGTCTATTTCAAAAGCGCCGGCACAGGGCACCGAGGGACGGAAAAAAGCATAGATTGTGTCGCCTGTCATGCCGGACAGCCCCAGCTGGATTTCCTCAGCGTATTGATCCGGAGCAAAGGGATTGTTCTGGACTTCCCAATGGTCCAGTTCCCAATCTGCCAGAGACTGGGCCTTGAAGCTGAGCGTGGTGCCCTCGAAATAGTCCCCGGTGAATGGGAAGTTCTGAGGTGTAAAGGTGTTGACCTTGACCTTGTTGGCTACATTTTCAGGCTTAACGATGACCGTGACGGGGTAAGGCCCCTCCACATCGTAACAATCCACGATGCCGCCGTCTATCAATGCACAGCGGTCTTCTATGTAGTCCTTCATGTAGTTCACACTCCATTCCCAGCCCGATATGCTTCCACCCCAGCGGTCGATCTGACCGGGCATCTCAGTCTCGATCCGCTGAATCACTGAATCCAGCAGGAACTGCATGTAATCACATCCCAGGAAACTGTTGTTGAGGTCGGCATACCGATTGACATAGAGCGAATGGAATTCCTGGTTAGCCATCAAAGCAGTCACCAGGTCGCCATGTCCTTCAAAGTCAGAGGGCAAATCCTGGGCAAAACAGGGCTGGGCAGAGGGCGTCACGTCGGGAATGCCGGTGTAGTTGACGTAATGCCCGAAGGTGGCATCCATGTCCCAAAGGGTGTAACGCCATTGGCGCGCCCCCCCATCCGGCTTTCTCCCCCGCCACCAGGCGGTGTTCCAGTTGAGCCAGTCCATGCAAACGACATGGGTATTGATGATCATATAGTCAATAAGACTGAGCACATTCAGGCGTTCCTTGACATATTCGTAGTTGGCGGAATCCGACATGTCGTTGCCGAGTATGTAACTGTGCAACTGGTCCCATTCCACCCGGCTCCCGTATTCTTCCCAGGTGCCTCCCCAGGTCTTGATGTAGTCAATCCATTTTTCACCCTGGTCATAGTAATGGCGGGTGAAGTCAGAGTCGTCCACTTTCTCGCGGATTTCGTAAACGCCCCAGTACTTGCCGTTCACGTAGAGCACGCAGGGCTCGTATGTTCGCTCATCCAACTCCAGGTCTGCCTCCTGTGAAAGGGCATGGATGTAGGCATCCCTGATATGGGCGCCGCCAGCGAAAGGGTAATTGTCGTTTGCTGCCGCCTTGATGATGATACGCTGGAAGTTGTCGCGGTCTTTGCCAGGGAAAATCTGGTGGCCAATGGAGCTGGCATAACCGAGCTGGTCTCGAGTGATGTAGTCGATGCCCCTTTGGGCGTAAGCCCAGGAGTCATTACCATGCTTGTTGTATTCCCCGTAGGCCTCATCAGCTAACACCCCGCCGTCAAAATATTCAAAACTTCCCCTGGGTTCGTTTTGCGCCCCTTCCATCAATATGCCAACGTCATTTCCGGAAATGGAGATGACCGGAATGGTGTGGGACTGACCGATGAAATAGGTATTGGCCTCTGTAAAACCTGGCAAGATGGCTGCATCATTGGAAATAACCCGCGCCTTGACCACCGTGGTTTGTGAAATCAGCAGTGGTGCCGTGAACAGCGGAGATGTCGGGGTGGGCTCACTGCCATCCAGCGTGTACCGGACTTGCAGGTTGGAGGGAGCAGATAACACCAGCGAGAGGGAAGCAGGGTAAAAGCCCGGCGCGTGACTGAAAACCGGCTTTGGGGCGTAGCCGGCATAGCCACCGGCATTTGGGCCTCCCGGACTTGGATTCTGAAAAACACCCCATTCCAGGCTTCCGTCCGACAACCTGCCCGTAGAGTGATTGGCCTGATTAGGCTGAAGTATCTGAACCGCATCGACCAGATTTTCCTGTGGGTCGAAAAGGGCGATGTATTCCTGCTGGGTCTGGGTGAGTTTGAAACCAGCGTGAACGTTGTTGAACCCGCTGACTTCATCCCGGTCGGAGGCGAAAATGATGAGAAACTCTCCTGGTGCTATGTTCACCCCTGCAGGTATGGGCCACTTGTCGGAATTGTTGATGTTGTCGGAAAGGAAGTATCCTGCCAGGTCCACAGTGGAAGTTCCGGCATTGTACAACTCAATCCAGTCTTCGTGCTCCCCGTAGTTGTCTGTCAGCCCATCCAGATTGGCGGCGCTGAATTCATTCACGATGACCTGTCCGTCTGTTTTTTGATGAAACAAACCTGTTGAGAACAGGATGAACAGAAATAGTTGTCGCATGGGTGATTTTTTCATTTTTTACCTGATTAGCGTGGTGTTTCCTTTATGGATTTCCGAGACTCCGTCCGTGTAATCCACCTCCAGGTACCAGGCATAGACGCCGGCCGGCATGGGTTTTCCTTTGAAGTTCCCGTCCCATCCCACCGAGAGGTCATTGATGCTGAAGTCCCTGGCCTCGTAAAGCATTTCGCCCCAACGGTCAAACACCCTGAAAAGCTTGATTTTTTCAACCATGTGTGAAACGCCGTGGACATGCAACAAGTCGTTGGCCGGGTCGCCGCCCGCACCGGGTGCAAATCCCGTGGGGACAGCTATCCCCCGTATATCTATGACAAACAGATTAATGGTGTCTGCTGCCGAGCATCCGTTTTCATCCATCACTGTAAGGATGGCGGTGGTAGGACTTTTGACTTCAAATTCGCCAAAGGGAGTCCAGGTGTAAGCTGGCGGGGTTTGGGGATTGAGCGAGAACCACCTGTAAATCAAATCACCGGTGGTGTCAAAGTTGATCAATTCCGGGAATATATGGATGACGGCCCCGTAAATCAACTGCGTGTCCGGCCCAAGGCTAACGGTCAGCGAGTCCGGCTCTGCGACGTAAATGTCGCTGATGACAGTCTCACAGCCTTTGAAGTCCCGTATGAACAGGTCGTAATAGCCGCTCTCCAGAGCGATGAAAACATTGCTTCCAAAGTAATCCTCTCCTTCCTGGCTGAACTGGTAAGGCGGTACGCCGCCGGTGGCGATAATTTCTATGCTGCCGTTTTTCAAGCCGTAGCAGGAAACATCCTTGACCTTCCAGGAAACTTCCAGGGCCTCGGGCTCCTGCACTTGGACGGAGTCAATCAGGATGCAGCCCTTGCCATCAGTGACCGAAAGCTGATACCAGCCAGCTTCGAGTTCTGATAATTCCGCTTCGGTGGAGCCGTTTGCCCAAGCCAGTTGATAGGGAGGGAATCCGCCGGAGACAGACACGGAGGCCTCGCCGTCGTTTCCGCCGCTGCAACTCACGGGGCTCTGTTCGAAGAGGATTTCAACTTTGCTGGGCTCTTCAATGAGCGCGGTAGCTGAGGCACTGCAACCATTGGCATCTGTTACGATGACCAGGAAGCTTCCTTCGGGCAAATTCAGGGCAGTTGCGCCGGACTGCGCACCAGCATTAGCATCCCAGCTGTAGGTGTATGGAAAGCTGCCGCCCGCGGCTGACACCGTGGCGCTTCCGTTCGAAAAGCCCTTGCAGGTAACATCCTGCGTGGAGACCACCTGTGCTGTGAGCAAGGGTGGATTCCCGATGGTGATGGCCGAATTCGCGGTGCAACCCAGGCTGTTGGTGATGGTCACCTGATAGGTCTGGCCACCACTGAGGCCGCTGATGCTGGCCGCATTACTGCTGCCATTGCTCCAGGCGATGCCAACTGAGGAGGCTGGCAGCGAGGTCGTGCCCTGGGTGATGGAGACAATGGTGGCGTTGCCGTCACTGGAATTGTGGCAACTTGCGGCAGTCTGAGTCAGCTGGAGGGAAAGCACCCCTTGCTGAATGATTTCCGTTTGGACTGTATCCCTGCAGCCGTTGCCATCCTGAACGATGACCGTGTAGATGCCTGCGGGAAGATTGGATGCCGTTGCGGACTGCTGCCCGTTGCTCCAGACATAGAAGTAACTGCCAGTCCCACCGGTGGCAGTGGCTGTTGCATTGCCGTTGTTGGCATTGTTGCAAATTTCCTGCGGAATTGCAATGGTTACAGCTACTGAAGTGGCTGGCTGTAAATCCCGGCGCCTAGGTTTGCCAGGTCTTCCTGGGCAGAATTAAAACTTCCCGGGCCAGTCCAGCTGAATTGGAATCCACCGGAACCACCCGTCACATCAATGGTGATAGTGCCGTCGTCGCCGTCCCTGCAACTCACATCGGTGTGGCTTGCCTGGATTTCAAGGGGTTCCGCTTCCGTCAAAGTAGCAGTTATCTGGGCCGTGCAACTGTTGGCGTCCGTCACCAGGACTGTGTAGGTGCCGGCGGTGAGGTTGGAGATATCCTGCGATGTGGCGCTGTTGGACCATGCGTAGGAATAGCCACTGGTTCCGCCGTTAACATTCAGATCGATGGCTCCGGCAGACCCACTGCTGCAGCCGGCATTTGTGACAGCCACATTCAGCTGCAGAGCATTAGGTTGGTTCAGTTGCTGGCAAACAGAGGCGGTGCAGCCTGAAGCATCAGTGATAGTAAGGCAATAGTTGCCTGCACCAAGTCCGCTGGGGGAAGGCACCGTGCTGCCATTGCTCCAGGAATAGGAAACAGGAGCCACCGCCTGAGAAATCTGTGTGAATATTGCGCCATCCAACCCGTTGAAACAGGAGATATCTTCTCCCTGCGCTGTCAATTGGATGACCGGCGGGGAAACAAGGCTCACAGTGTCGTAAGCCAGGCAGTTTTTCTGGTCCGTGACCGTCACGAAGTAAGTGGCCCCGGCCAACTGGTCGGCCAAAGGCCCGCTGTCTCCATTGCTCCAGGTGATATTGTATCCAGGTGTTCCTCCAGATACGTTGACATTGGCTGTGCCGTCTGAGCTGTAGGAGCAGGTAGGATTGCTGGCTGTGATGCTAGCTGAGAGCAAGGGCGGTTCGGAGATTGTCGCCGTTGCGGTTTGCTGACAACCATTCGCATCTGTGACCAGTACAGAGTAATCACCGGCGCTGAGATTGAGTACGGTGGGACTTGCTGCGTTTCCTGCGTTGCTGCTCCAGAGTAATTCGTAGGGGGCCATTCCTCCAGTGACCGTGACTGTGGCACTGCCATCGCTACCCTGGTAACAAGCCACATCGCTTGTGGCAATGGAAGCGTTCAGGGAAGGAGGATTTCCCAGGCTTATATGCAAGGTGTCGTTGCAGCCATTTGCATCGGTGACCGAAACCGTGTAGTTGCCAGCGCTAACACCCGCCAGGATGGAATCCGAGGAGATGCCCTGCCAGCTGAAACTATAAGGCTGTACACCTCCGCTCACGTTCACTGTTAAGCTGCCATCTGCAGCGCCATCGCAACTTACCTCCTGCAAGACGACAGCCTCCAGCAAGAGGGGATTTGCCACAGAAATCGTTGCTTGCAGTGAGTTGGGGCAGCCCAGTGCATCTATGACAGTGACATCGTATACGCCAGCTACCAGCCCTGTGAAAATGCCAGTGCTATTGAACTGCAGGCCGCCGAGCAAATACTGGTAGTTTCCAGCACCACCAGAGGCTGTTACGGCCAGGGAGCCATCCGACAAACCGGAACAACTCACGTCATTAACCTGGTCGATGACCAATGCAGGGGCTACGCAGTCAGGGGTGCTGCAGGTGGTGCTTCCGATGTCGCTGTTGCAAGTGCCGACTGCAAACACTTCGATGTTGACCGATTGGTTGAGCAGCAGGCCGGAAACGATATGGCTGGTGCTGCCGTTGTTGGCGGGCACAAATGCAGCCCCGTTCACGCTGACTTGATAATTACTGGCGCCTGGCACCTCATCCCAGGAGAAAGTGATGCTATTGTTCGTAATGTTGGAACAACTGATGACAGGCGTGGCCAGTTTATCAGTCACCTCGACAGTGATAGTATCGCTCACCTCGCAGCCATAAGTGTCGGAGGCAAACAATACGTAGGTTGTCGTGGAGTCAGGACTTGCCAGCGGATTCGGGCAGTCGGAGCAACTAAGCCCCGTGGAAGGCTCCCAACGATAGTAGATTTGATAAAGAGGCTCAAAGGTGATACTCCAGTCCAGTATAGTACCGATAAAACCCGTCTGGTCATCAATTGCCAACAGCTGCCAGGTGCCGTTGGTGGGAAAAGTACCATCCCAGAGGTCTGACCAAACGCCCTCTGGCTGGTATTCCCCGCCGGTAAAGGGAGCCTGAACATTTGCACTACAGGGACTCCAGGGCACACCATAGGTGATGGGTTGGTCGGCGGTGGGGCTGAAACAAACATTATTATAATTGTCGCAGTTCGAACCGTTGTCGGAGCTGAGCTCAATGAATTGCCCGCCGGGTGAAATCATAAATAAATCGAGGTCATCCACCCACTTGTGTTGTATGTTCACACAGACGGATCGTATCACACCAGGCTCCAGGAACAAGGGCTGAACCCCGGCAACAAGCAGGGGAGAGTAAGTGGGGGCCAGGTGGGATACGGCATAATCGTTGTCATTGGTAAAAGTGGGGGGATCCGGCAGGGGAATGGGCAGGGTCCCATCCAGTTGCAAGGTATCACCCAGGCAGAGCAAGGTGTCAGCTCCCAGGACCGGCGGCAGGATCTCGTTGTCCCTGATGAAAACCCAGAACGTGTCCCGGTTGCAGATGTCGCGCTGAATATCAAAGCCAATGGTCTCCAAGCCCTCGTCAAATTGATCGACCAGGGCGATGATGTCAATGGTCAGCGAGCTGTCGCCCTGCGGGATAAAGAGGTTGGTGGGAATTGAATCGAAGTCAATCCCGTTCTGAGCTGTGCCGATGATGTTGTAGTCCAGCAGGTAGTCGGACTCGGCCTCATTGGGAAGTGAAAAAGTGATGGTGCCGCTGGCACAACCCTCTGTGACGGTGCCGTCGAGGCTCACCGTTTGCGTCTTCACGTCCAGGGAGCCGGTGCCGAAACTCTTGGCCTCCAAAAACACACCCGTGTCGTAGGCACTGTCGCCGACATCCGCAACTGATAACTTGATTGTGTAGGTTTCACAGGGAATCACCACTGCCTCTGCGATAAACACGTCCAGGAATCCGTCGTACACTGGTTGTATGCCGGTTCCGGTGTTGTCATTATAAAATTCAATGAAGACAGGTGCGCAGCCCCCGTTTTGAGGGTGGATATTGTTGATGGAAACAGGGATGGTGGTACCCGGTATCAAGGCGATGTTTTTGCCGTTGTTTTGAAAGGGGCCCGTTATACCAGGCCCGCTGATGAAGAAGCCAAAAACATCGTTGAAAGATGAACAGGCCCACTCCGGGTATTCCTCTGATGCAAAGACGTATTTGAAGCGCAGCGTATCGGCTGTAGGCTTGAAAACGATGGTGTAACGGGCCAGGTCGTTCAGCCCGCCAGTGGCTATTGACTGCAAATCGGGGTCGCTGGCGGAGCTGTTGGCATCGTTGGAAGCAAACTGTCCCCCATTGCAGTTGGCTCCCAGCTGTCCGTTGCAATTGGGATCCGAGGAGGCGGCCCTGCCGCTCGTCAGCAAAATGCCTCTGTCAATGCCCACGGCATTGTTGCCATTCTTGAAAAAACCCACTGCAGACGGATCTCCGTCATAAGTGACACTGATCACTTCAACGCCTTCTCCCAGGAAGATATTCGTGATGAGATTCTCAGGGGTGAAGGGTGGGGTGGTGGCGTCGGTTACCTCCATGTTTTGGGCCTGTAAACCGGCACCAGGTGATCCGAGCATCAGCAATAGCAAGAAAACAACCGAGAGTCGTGCAGAATTTGTGTAGCGCATGTATCAGTGATTGTGATAATATCATTTGCAGGGTGTAAGCCGCATTAAAAAAAGCCCTTTGCCAAGTGGGGAGCAGTGCATTGCCCATTTCTAATTAAACAAACAGGTACCCCTTTGATTTTGCCCGCTTGCACTAAGGAAATCCCCAAATTGCAGTAGTCGTTGATGCAAAGCCTACTTTTTCAGTTCAAAAAAGCCAATTTTATGACAATCGCCAAAATTTTTATTCTAAAAATGATTGCCAGCGGCTAAAATAATGGGTAATTCTAAATTTCAACCCCTTAAAATTCTTTTCGTAGGCAGATTTCAGCTGGAAATAGGGTAATTTGACAATTTTATCCAAAAATTATCGCTCGCGTCCTTGCATGTGATACTTTTGCAGCAAAAGATAAACCCAAAGCACATGAATCCTTTTATCAGAAATATTTTTTCTTCCTGCCTGGGCTTCGGCCTGGCATTGTTCGTCTTCGGATTCTTCAGCATTCTGCTGGTCGCCGGACTGGCAAGTGCCGGTGAGCAAACTGTTGCGATTCAGGATAACAGCATTTTGTACCTGACACTGGACAAGCCAGTGCCAGAGCACACCGACAACGTCGAACTGGATCCCTTTAGCTTGATGGACCAGAAGACTTACGGGCTCCATGAAATCTGTAAAATCCTGAACCATGCCGCTGCCGATGACAGGATCAAAGGCATTTACCTCGACCTCGACAAGGGCCTGGATGCCGGTATGGCAACGGCTGCTACGCTGAGAGATGCCATCCTGCGATTCAAGGAAAGCGGCAAATTCGTGGTTGCCTATTCCAAAAGCTATACCCAGGGAAGTTATTACCTCGCCTCGGCAGCCGACACCGTTTGCATCAACCCCATGGGAACAGTTGATTTCCAAGGCTTCTCCGCCATGATCCCTTTCTTCAAATCCGTGCTGGACAAGGTAGGCATCAAAATGCAGATCTTCTACGCCGGCGAGTTCAAAAGTGCTACCGAGCCGTACCGATTGACTAAGATGAGCGAGCAAAACCGCCTTCAATTGCGCGCCTACCTCGACCCCGTTTACAACAATTACCTGACCCATGTCGGGGAGTCCAGAAAGAAAAGTGTGGAGGAACTCAAGGCGATGGCCAACGAGCTTAAAATTCGAAATGCCAAGGATGCCCTTTCCTACGGCCTGGTTGACCGTATCGCCTACGCCGATGAAGTTCTGGCTGAATTGAAAAAACGCCTCGGCCTTGGCGAAGAGGAAAAACTGAAGTCGGTAACCCTGGAACAATACGCCCTGGAAGTGGACAAGAAGCAGGAGGGAACGGCCAAGAGTCGCGTCGCAGTGGTCTATGCCGAGGGCAACATACTCGCAGGTGACGGCGGAGGAAGGGGCACCATCACCGACAACAGGTATGTCAAGATGCTCAGGAAACTCAGGGAAGACGACAAGGTAAAGGCCATCGTGCTCCGGGTTAACTCACCCGGCGGGAGCGCCCTGGCTTCTGAAAATATTTGGCGCGAACTTTCCCTCGCCAGAGAGGCGGGCAAAAAAGTCGTGGTTTCCATGGGGGATTACGCCGCATCCGGTGGATACTACATTTCCTGCATGGCAGACCACATCGTGGCGGAGCCAAATACGCTGACAGGTTCCATCGGCGTGTTTTCCATCATGCCCAATGTCAGCACCCTGATGGAGGAAAAGATCGGGATTACCTGGGATTCAGTCAAAACTGCCAACTATGCCACCGGCATCAACCCCTTCTTCGAGTTGTCTGCCAAGGAACAAGAGGTCCTGCAACAGTCAACCGATGAGATCTATGAGATATTCCTCGAAAGGGTCGCTGAGGGGCGAAAGATGAGCCGCGACAGCGTCCACGCCGTCGCCAGGGGCAGGATTTGGACAGGGGAAAAAGCCAGGGAAATCGGATTGGTGGATGAAATCGGAGACCTGGAGCTGGCCATCCAAAAAGCTGCTTCCTTGGCTGGCCTGGAGGAATACAAAGTGCAGGAATATCCCTACCAAAAGGAACCCATTCAGGAATTCCTGGAGGAACTGACCGGACAAAAGAAGGATGACGATGTCATCCGCCAGCAGCTGCTGCGCCGGGAAATGGGAGATTACTACGAGTACTACAAGACTTCCCGCCAAATCATGGAGATGCAGGGGGTTCAGGCCAGACTGCCGATCATGATTGATTTCAACTGATCCGGCGCTATTTAGCCTTGCCTTCCATGTAGTCGAGGGCCAGTTGGGTCAGGGTTTTGACGCCCTCGTCGAAGCCTGACTCATCTATGAAAAAATCAGGTGTATGGTGCGAGGGAGCAGTCAGCGGATCCTGACCGGGAGGCATGCCCCCCAGGAAAAAGAAGAACCCGGGCACTTGATTGGCGTAAAATGAAAAATCTTCCGCCCAGGTCACCGGCCTTGTCACCAGCACATTGTCCTCTCCGATCGCAGTGAACAGGGAAGGCAGCATCTGGGCGGTAAGCTGCGGATGGTTGATTGTGACGGGATATTGTATGA
>JBEAYO010000044.1:0-12511 GCA_041159285.1 Bacteroidota bacterium
CAGCACCTCCACTCCCCTTCTGCGCAGGGCTGTGACAATCTGGTCGCTCTCCGCGATATTGACCCTGGGGTCATTGGCCCCCTGCACCACGAAAAGCGGGGTACGGATTTTCTCGGTGTGAAAAATGGGCGAGGCTGCGTACATCTCATCCTTGTGCTTTTCAGGATTGCCGACCATCTCGTACATCATCTCCAGATATGGCTTCCAGTATGGCGGAATGGTATTCATGAAGGTGAAGAGATTGGAGACCCCCACATAATCGATGGCACAAGCGTATAGCTGGGGGGTAAAGGTGACGCCAGCCAGCGTGGCATAGCCGCCGTAACTGCCGCCGTAAATGGCGACAGCCCCTGGATTTGCGATTCCTTGCTCTATCAGCCAGTAAACACCATCGGTGATGTCGTCCTGCATGCTCCTGCCCCATTGGCGGAAGCCGGCTTCCCAGAACTTGCGGCCGTAACCCGTGCTGCCGCGATAGTTCATTTGAAATACCGCAAAACCCCGGCTGGCCAGCAGCTGCACCTCCGGGTTGTATCCCCAGTGGTCGCGCACCCAGGGGCCACCGTGTGGATTGACTACCAGCGGAAGATTGACCGGCTCGACGTTGGGTGGAAGCGTCAGGTAGCCATGGATGACCAGTCCGTCACGACTGGTATAAGAAACAGGCTTCATCTGTGCCATGTCGCGCTCGTCTAGCCAGGGACTGACCACCGACAGCAAGGTAAGCTCGTCCTTTTCAAGATCGAAAAGATAATAGGCCCCCAGAGACCTGTCGCTGTAGGTTCGAATCATGAACTTGTCCTCTGCGCGGTTCTTGCCGGCAGTGACCACTTCATAGCCCGGCAGCGCCTGCTCCAGCCTGGCATACAGCTGGCGAGTTGTCTCATCCAGAAAGTGAAAGTGTCGCTTGTCCGTATTGTAGGTCACCAGGGTAGGAACCCTTTTCTTCAGGGAGTAGGACATGTGCGTGACGTCCACATCCGGGTGGCTGAAAATTGGCGCTCCGGTTTCCGTGCCGCTCAGCAGGTCGAGCTTCACTATGGCGGATTTATCCCTGCCCACATTGGAGGCAGCATAGACAACCTGGGGGTTGTCAAAATCAAAGAACAGCGGGCTGACGCTCTCCCGGAAATCTGTGGTGAGAACTACCTTGAAATCGTCTGCTTCATCGTTGCGATACAACAGGGAAGTATTTGTGCCACCGGACAGCCTGGAAGCAATCCGTATCCTGCCCTCGTGATCGGTCATCCATGAATCCAGCGGTTCCGACTCATTGTCGTTGACTGCCAGTTGCCGCAACTCGCCGGTATGGATATTGAGGCGGTAGGGTTCGAAAAGGGCGGGATTGTTCTTGTTCATTTCGATGACAATCTCATCCTCCTGCTCCTCAAGGTCGTCAATCAGATTGATGCGCACGCCCTCGTAAGGCGTTAAACGCCGGGTGTCTCCGCCATTAACGCCCACTGCATAAAGATGAAAGTTTTCATTTCCTCCCTCATCCTTGGCAAACACCAGCTGATCATTCCCCTTCCAGAAATACCAGGCGATGTCCCTGTCCTTGATGTCCGTCAGCCTGCGGGGCGATGCAAGGCCTGTCTCCTGTACAAAGAGATTCAGCCTGCGCTCATGAGGTCCCAGCCAGGAGAAAAGTTTGCCATCCGGGGACAGCTGGTAGCGATTCTTCTCCGGAAGCCGGAAGAAGTCCTCCACCTGGTAAGTGCTCCTGCCCTGGTCGGCAGCCATGAGTGCCAGCAGTTCGGTGTCGGAAGAGGGCAAAGCCGGGTCGCCCGGCAGAGATTGGTTACTATCGTTATTTTGTTGCATGGTAGCCAGTGATTTGTGGACGGTAAAGATGAAGATTTGTCAGGATTGAGCAAACATTTTAAAGATTAATAGTGTAGTAGAACTGAAATCCAGGTGGCAAAAAAACTTGCCGGAAGCTTGAAAATGGCAGAAAACATTCAAATATGAAATACAGCAATCAACAAATCGAAGAGGCCAGGAAAAAAGTGCTGGCCAAGAAGGGATTCTACCAACACCTGATGTCCTACATCCTGGTCAATTTCTTTCTACTGGTGCTGAATCTGCTCACCACCCCGGATTCCCTCTGGGTGGTTTACCCGCTGCTGGGCTGGGGCATAGGGCTGGCCTTTCACTATGTGGAGGTCTTTGGCATCCCTGGCTTCGACGTGCTGAGCAAGGAATGGGAGGAGAAAGAAATGGAGAAAGAGCTCAAAAGCATGGCGGAAAAAGGAAGCACCAGTTCCAGGATCAGCACCGGGCTGCTGGAAGAGAGACCGCGGTATCAGCCGAAAAAAGGCAGGGAAGAGGACGAGGAGTCCGACTTTGCATGAATTTAGTTAATAATATTAACTGATTCCTTCAATTTTTTTTTTATGATTTTTACATTTATTTTTCACATAATAAGGCAGTATTTTTCAGCATTTTCAAGTTGATTAAAAAATAATATCCCGATTTACCATGTCACAAAATTGATTTTATTTGAATCCATTTTGTGATTTTAAGGACCTTTCAACCCTTATCTTTGTATCAATCTTTAAAAGTAGTTTTTGTGTTTATTTGTTTGGGTTAGAGACCCTTGCTGTAAAAAGCAAGGGTTTTCTTGTTTATGGGGGTGGTCAGCGAATAAATGCAGTTGAAGCAGGTCATTATTTCTGTGAATTGCACTATTTTTGCATCGCCTTAAAATAAAAGCAAATGATGACCGAAAAAACACTGAACGTTCGCTGGGGAGTTGTGTTTCTCATCGTACTGTGTACGCTGCTTAGCCGCCTGATCGCGCCGGCGACTGGGATTAACGAGTTGTACAATTTCAGCCCCCTGGGTGCCACTGCCCTATTTGGCGCCGCCTACTTCGCCAGGCCCTGGATGGCCTTCGCCGCTCCCCTGCTGTCGCTGTGGGTTAGCAACCTCCTGCTGGACAATGTCTTTTTTTCCCAGCATTACGATGGATTTTCCTGGTTCTCCAACTGGGAGGTGTATGCTGTTTTTGCTCTCATCATCGTCCTGGGCAAATATCTGCTGGTGAAAGTGAACGCTTCTCGTGTCATACTGGCCTCGTTGTTCTCTTCCGTCTTGTTTTTCCTGTTGACGAATTTCGCCGTGTGGCAGAGCGGTTCGCTCTATGCACCTACTTCAGCTGGCCTGGCTGCCTGTTATACAGCGGCGCTTCCCTTTTTCAAGAACACCCTGCAAAGCGACCTTTTGTTTTCCGGCTTGCTCTTTTCAGGCATGGAATGGGTCAAGCGCAGCTATCCCGGACTGGTCATTCTTCAGAAAAGCGCATGAGACGCACTAAGGCTGAGGAACAACTGCGCCAAGAGACAAGCGGAAGCCCCAAGAGATCCTTGACGGAAGGCACAGACTACTACCTCGAAAACGGGTGCTTCGTCTTTACCGCTAAATTCCTGAAGGAAAGGGGATACTGCTGCAAAAGCGGATGCAGGCATTGTCCTTACGGATTCCAACGCACGGGATAGTTTTGATTGCCTTATGCCTCCGGGATTTGAGTCCCCGGAGGCAGCCTAAGCCTGCAGCATCTTTCTCGCCAGGGTACCGGTCAAGGCGCCGGCTCCACCCAGCAATCCTCCCAACAATGCCGTCAGCGTCAGCATGCCGCCTGTTCCGATGGCAAACAACTCGCCCATCCTGGCACCCAGGATGCCGTCGTTCCCGGCATTGAGCAGGAAGGCATAGCCTCCCCACAGCAGAAAAGCCGCGGTAAACCCAGCAGCAAATGACATGGCGGCCTTGTCACGCCCAAACAACCAGCCCCCGAGAGCAGCCACCGCTGCCAGCGACCAAAAAGGAAGGAATTGCTGAAGCAAAAAGCCCAGCCCGGTAATCAGCAGTATTTGCAGGAAAAAATTCTTCATAGCCTACACTTCTGGATTTTCAGTTGATTTCAAGTGTGTATCTAACTGGCTGGCGTTGGTCACCTGGGTCCTTCATGAAGAACAACTCATAATAAGCACCGCTCATCCATTTTTCAACACCGGGATCGTAAAACGGGCTGCCGGGATTCCCGGAGCTGCCACCCGGATAAACTCCCCAGGCTTCCACTTCTTCCTTGCCTATCTCAACAACCATGCGCCAGGAAGGTCCGTGGGTCTCCGAAATGGCGTTCAGCGCCTCCTTGTATCCGCCGACCGGCAGATTTATCCTGGAAAAAGCAGGGATGGAGGTCAGGTGCATGATGGAGGTGCGCTTCTGGGAAGCCCAGTTGAAGTCGGGTTGGGAAAGTTTTTTCGACAAGCTGTCCACCGTTTGCCGGAAGCTGAGGGTGGCGATGCTCGCCGCAGTTTCTTTTTCCGGAGTGCTCACCAGGTCGAACACCGGGTCTTGCGGGGAGTTATCGGCCAGGTCTGTCAAGCGCCACTTATCGGGCAAGAGCATGGGGATGGAGTCAGGGTGGCTCAGTATTTCGTCAAAGCTGGATTCGTAGAAGGCCTCCCACCAGGCTACAAACAGGGCTGGCTCTGTCAACTCGGGCTGGAAGCGAAAATCCCAGGCACTGAGTTGCCTCCAGATTCTCTTTTGGGCCTCGGAGAGCTGAGTGGTGTCTGTCAGGCGCAGCATCACCGGCAATCCTTCGGCGGCATGCAGGCTGTAGTTGCTCTGCTGCAGTTTCATCATGTCCTCTGCGGTTATGTTTTGCAGGGCTGCCAACTGCTGGTTGAGGTAGCGCCCCCTGAACTGGTCAAAGTGCGCTGCATGATAATAGTACGGATAAGAGGGATCCGTGGAATGCTGGTTGGCAGAGGATACGAAACCGGAGGCTGGGTTCTTCACCTGGGGAAGGTGTTCTCGCGGAATCCACTGCTGCCAGAAACTGTTGGACTTGTCCCCGTTATGCACAAACCTGCCCTCCTCTTCTGCCTTTACCGGGAATTTGCCGTTGACCGTCATGGCAATATC
The DNA here is from genome assembly GCA_041159285.1 of Bacteroidota bacterium. Taxonomy (GTDB): domain Bacteria; phylum Bacteroidota; class Bacteroidia; order Chitinophagales; family Saprospiraceae; genus UBA6168. Next base: position 4,939 of record JBEAYO010000044.1, read on the forward strand.
TCCCGCACCGGAGGCCATTACAAAGTTCTGAGCCGGATAGCTGTAATTCCTGAGTGAGGTAGTGTAGTCATCATAGCCTTGGGAGGTGTTGAGGCCGAGGAAAGTATTGATCTCCCCCGGGTCAGGAGCCAGGTGGCTGATCCAGCGCATGGCCAGGTCGTTCTTGGGTTCACTCGACGATTCATATACCACAGGCCCCCAGACGGTCCACTTCACCGTGTCGTAAACGGGTTCCTGCTGTCCCCTCACCTGAAAGGCATTGATGACCAGCTCCGTGTTTTTCACTCCTCCGTCGCACTCATAGCTTCGCTTGCTATCGTCTGTCCACTTGACGCGATACCAGTCCAGCAGGTCATGTCCCACGTTGGTCACCCCCCAGGCCATCTTGTCATTGAATCCTATGAGGATGCCGGGAATGCCGGGGACAGAAACGCCATAGGCATTGATGCCCGGGGCCTGCAGCTGAGCCTCAAACCAGATGGCTGGCAGGGAGAGTCGCAAGTGGGGGTCATTGCAAAGGATGGGGTTGCCCGACTGTGTCCTGTCTCCTGACACTGCCCAGTTGTTGCTGCCTACCAGAATCCGCTCTTTCTCGTAAACCTTGTGCTTGATCAGCCCGATGGCTTCCTGCGGGGCATTTGACGGAGCGACTGGTTCCACCTTTTCGAAGCTCCAGGAAGTGCCGGCGGGAATCACAGGGGTCTGGCGGGAGAAATACCGGGGATAGAGCTTGTCGAAAACCTCCCTGCCGAAGACGGCGAGGGCATTGGTCGCCTCCAGGTCCTCCTCGCCAAAGCAAAGCGTGAGGTCCATGTATTTCTTCACCAGCGCGGATTTCAGAACGGACCATTCCTCTGGTTTGTAATTGAGCAGCTTGAATTCGAGCGGGTAATCCCTGGGGGACAACTGCCTGATGTAGGCATTGACGCCATCCACGTAGGCCTGAATCAGGCGGAAGGATTCAGGAGAGGATTCCCAGGACGCAACCGCCTTCTGGGCTCCTGCCAGCAGGCCTCTTCGGCGCTGCAGCTTGTCGGTGGCCAGCAGATCAGGCCCCAGCACTTCCGCGAGGCGGCCACCTGCCAGCCTTGTCGTCATGTCCATTTGCCAGAGCCTTTGCTGAGCCACCACGTAGCCATGGGCAAAGCAGGCTTCCTCCAGTTTTTCAGCGAAAATATGGGGGACCATCCTCTCGTCAAAGACCACTTTGACTTTGCCCTTGATGTCGGCAAACTCGATTTTTTCCAACATCCTGGAGGGAGTCACCGGTTCGGCGTTTTGCCAGAAGCCCTCGAAGGGGTTAAAGAAAGGTCCGGCAGGAGGAAGCAGTTTCTCCTTTGCTTTTCCGGTGCCGTCCTTGGCGGGTTCACTGGTGCTGATGGGGATGGACATCGCGTAAATCAAGGCGATGGTTGACAAGAGACTGAGCAGGAATTGAATTTTGCTTTTCATGGCAAGTGGCGGCTGGTTAAGAGATAAAGACAACAACGGCGGCTCAGCCCTCAACGGAGGGAGTTCCAAAGGAGACCTTGATCTCAGGGGCCAATTTTATTCTTATTTTCACAACGAGTGGGTCTAGTTTTCCGATGCGGGCTTTTTGCTGCAGCAAAAGTGTGGTTTTCACAGCGGTGAAGACCAGATTCACCGGTGTTCTTTCCCTGTTTTCATCGAGGATGGCGTCCAGCCTGCCCAACGGAAAGGTGTCTGAAGAGGCTCTCAGTTCAAGTTCCAGGGTGGGGTTGGAAGAGAGGTTGGCGCTGAAGTAAGTGGTCTTGAATCCGTAGGCTTCCATTTTGGGAAGTGCCAGCACCCAACCTTCTATGATTTGGAATCCCTTTTCCCGGGCAACATCCCCCAGCTGGGAGGCCTGGCCTTTGAGCGCCTCTCCGGCAGTGGATATTGTTTCTATGATCTTGTCGAAAGTAGTCATGGCGCGTTGTATTGAGAATGGAAAGCGATTGCCTTGTCTCCGGTCTCAAAGTTAAAAATAATCCGACAAGAATGGCAATATCAAAAAAGACTGTCGAAAATCCTGGTGATGAGCCGCTCGTTCTCCGTCACTATTTCTGCCGTGCCGCTCATTTGATACTGGAAGTCCAGTTCCTTGCCCAGGGAGGTCTTCAGGCCATCGTCCAGCTTAACATCCACGGTGTAATAATCGGCCTTGGCAACCGGGTAAATCTTGGAAACAGTGCCGGATACTGAGCCAAACTCGTGGAAAGGGAAGCGGTCGAACTTGATGACTACCTTTTGTCCATCCCTGACTTTACCGCTTCGGTCCACGGGGATTTTCACCTTGGCTGCAATTGTTTGGTTTTCAAAACCCGGGACCATGGCAAATAGTTCGTCGCCGACATTGATGAGCTGTCCTGCAGTGATGTTGGCATAAAAAAGAACCCTGCCGCTGACAGGTGCCGTGATGAGATAGTTTTCCTTCCATCGGCTGATTTCAGTCTTCAAGGCGCTGAGGTTTTGCTTCAACTGGTAAATCAGGTCCCTCGCGCCCTCCTGCTGCTGCAGCTTCAGCTCCAGCATTTTCATGTTGTTGCTGGCAATCTCGTTTTTGTAGCGCTCGATGTTGACATCCATGCTTTTGATCTCCGTGGTCTTTTCACTCACCTTGCGCTGGGCTTCGTAAATGCCCGGCACCTTGGTGGTGTCTGCCGTTTTACCGTAGATGTACTGGGCTGTTTTGCGCTCCATTTCGAGGGCGGTCAACTCCCGCTCGGCAATGACCCGCATTTCCTTCAGGCCGGAAATGGATTGCTCCATCTGCCGGTTGTATTGCTCCAGCAGGCGGATGCTGCCTACATCGGCAGTTCCGCTCCCAATGGGAGGCAGGTACTCAAAGGCACTAACGAAGCGGGAATAGACGGGTGCCAGCTCCCCGACCTGCAGGCTGAGGTCAGGCGTGAAAGCCTGAAGGGAGTTCAGATCGAACTCGCTGAGGACCTCCAGGTCTTTCTCCAGCTTGAGCACATCCTTGTAATTGGCCGTGCTGGCGAATACAGCCAACACGGCATCCTTTCCAACCGTGCTGTCCTCTGCTGCCAGGACGGCGGAGAGATAGGCCGTCTTGGAGGCTCTTACAGGTACCGGCGGCTCCACCGTGCTCATGACGAGCGTTCCCCGGACAGTTTCCGGGTACTCAAACAGGAAGCCTGCCAGCGCCAGGAGCAACAGGATGCAAAACAGCAAAACGCCTCCCCAGACTGCAATCCAGGAGGGGGGAGTTGCCAGAATTTCGCGAACCTCGCCACTGAGGTACTCGGAATTATCCGTCTCAGCAGTTCCGCTTTTCGATGTGTCAGGGTTGTGGTTAGACAAGCTCGCGTGTATTAATCAGTTATAGAAATTTTTTCATCCACGGCGCCTGGGAGGCTGGTTTTCTCCCCGCCGCGCAAGTCTGACAGGTCTCCGGGGCGATTTTTGCGCAAGGCCGTGGGTGCCAGGGAAATGACGTGGTCCACGGCGATGGGAAGATTGGGGCGGCTGGACAAGATGACCAAGGTTTTATTTTTGAAAGCTGCTGCAATGCGTTCCAGCACGATTTTTTCGCTCTCCGGGTCGAGGTCGTTCGTCGCCTCATCCAGGAACAGCATGCCAGGCTGGTGGTAAATGGCCCGGGCAATCAGGATGCACTGCCGCTGTCCTTTGCTCAGCCCGGCCCCACCCTCCCCCACCACGGCGTTCACCCCGAGGGGCTGGCGCTCCAGGAAGCCCAGGAGATTGACCATCTTAACCGTTTCCAGCAGCCTTTGGTGGTCTATCTGCTCATGACCCAGGGCAATATTCCTGGCAATAGAAGCATGAAACAGGTGTCCGTCCTGCGGCACCACGCCACACTTTGCCAGCCAGGCAGCATGATCCAGATCATCGAGCTTGACGCCCCCGAATTTGATGAGTCCCTCCTGGGGATGCAAGAAGTTCAGGACCAGGTTCAGCAAGGTGGATTTCCCGCTGCCGTTGGGGCCGATGATGGCAGTGGTTTTCCGCTTTGGAATCCTGAAGTTCAGGTTTTTGTAAACCCAGGGGCTGTTGCCACCCTCGTAGCGGAAGGAAACGGCCTCCCCGATTATCTCCCCGTCTTCGGGCAGTTGGTTCAGCTTGACGCCCTCATCGCCTGCAGCCTGGCGCCTGACCTCATCCATGCGCTCCAGGTGAAGCTTGGTCTCCTGCCAGCCAAGGAGGAACTCGATGAGCTGTCTGAGCGGATTGTTGAGTTGCGAGAAGATGAAGACGATGGCTGCCAGCACTCCGATGGTCATTTCACCGGCTGTGACGGCCTTGGCTGCGACAAAAACAATCAGGATGTTGCGTAGTTCGCCGAGGTAAAACGGCAACTGTATGGAGAACTCATCCGAGAGGGAGTAAGACTTGCCGATTTGATAGAGCTGTGCCTCCGAACGCTCCCAGGCCCAGCGCTGGTTTTTTTCTGCATGGGTGAGTTTGATGTCTTTGATACCCCGGATCAAGTCATTGATCTGGCTGTACCTGGCTGCAGCCAGGTCATGCCTGATAAAGTTTTTGTCCTTTCTTCTTTTTAAAAAATAGAAAATGACGGCAACCTGCAGGATGGAAAATCCCAGGAGAAGGAGGAACGCTTTCCAGTTAAAGGCCAACAGGATGAGGGAGTAAAGCACGAAAACGAGAGAGGTTTGCAGGATGGAAACCGCCTCGTGGGAGAAGAACCGCTGGATGCGGGTATTGTCGTAGAGGGTCTGCATGACATCCTCCGTTCGCCGGGACTGGAAGAAGGAAAGCGGAAGTGACAACAGTTGTATCATGAAAGAGGTCAGCAGGCTGATGTTGACCTTAGACCCGAGGTGAAACAGCAGCAGCCGTCGGACAAACTCCAGTCCGAGCTGGCAGGTAAAAAGGGACAACCAGGCAAGCAGGATCGTACTTAACAGGTCGGGGTTTTGATGCTCCACGCTTTCGTCTATCATGGTTTGGAGCAACAGGGGAAAGATGGCAGCCAGCAGGGTGCTCACCAGCAGGGCTGACAGCATGAGGGACATTAGTTTCCCGTAGCCTGCGAACTGTTTCCAGATGAAGCGGGGGCTGTTTCTGGGGTTGGGGCGATGCACAGGGGTGAAAAAATCAACGGTGGGTTCCAGGAGCAGAATGATGCCTTCAGCATCGGGTACTCCTGACTGCCCGGTCCATTTTTCCAGGAAGTAGGATTTGGAAACCGTTGAAATGCCATCAGAATCGGGATCGGCTATGAGGGCGTTTTTTTCATTGGCTGCTATGACGACGACGAAGTGGTTGCCCCGCCAATGGATAATTCCCGGCAGGGGGATGTCGTCCATCAGGCGGTTGTAGTTGAGCCTGGCGCCGATGGTGTGCATGCCGATTTGCTCTGCCGCCTCGGAGATGTCGAGGAGGGTGGTGCCCTCGCTGGTTTGGCGCACCATTGCTCTCAATTGCTCGGTGCTGTAATACCTGCCGTAGTACTGGGCGATCATTCTCAGGCATACTGCTCCGCAGTCCCGCTCGTTCAACTGCCTGAAATGAGGAAATTTTCTGGACATGTTAGCTTGGCTTTGTCTTACTTGCCACTGGGTGGGGCTTAAGGAAAGAAATTGGCCTTTTCGCGCTTTTGCCGTTGGCGTGGAGGTGTGTTTTTCTTTTCATGAGTCCCTGTGCAGCAAGTGCTTGGAATTGAAGCTTTTGATGCCGGCTTGTCTTTGTAGCAGGTGGTGTTTTCCACTCTGCTTTGGCTGCGCGCCGGTTTTTGAATTTTTCAGGTTCCCGGCGATGGCGTTGCTTTAAATCCAGCGTGAATTCCGCCGATGAAAAAATCAATAACCATACCGAATTTAAATATATTTATTAACATTGATTTTCAATTTATTAACCACTTGCCTGGTGTAGGTTAATTTCAAAGCAAGGTGCTCAAAAAAACCTGGCTCAACGGACAGCCTGAGCTTTACCGGGTAGCAGATTGTCTGCGCCATACCGCCGCGGAGAGGGGGAAACCAGGAGTCCGCCTCAAAAGGTCCGAGAATCCATTCAGCGGCCGTCGCTCAGCTACCGGGAAGGGCATTCTTCCTGCAACTGGCCGGCCGAATGCCCTTTCCGGGATCCAAACGGCATCGGCGGAACGGATTGCCTGGTCCTTTAAGACAGCCCTGCGACTCTTCCCGTAAGGGTGTCTCGTATGAAGGCTTTTACAGGCAGCCTTCTTTTCAAGCAATGGCGGCACGAACAAAGTTCCATTATTTCGCCGAAGCGCAGATTAATTCCAAAGGCTTGCCGGGTCTTGTGAGACTAGCGCCTTTTAAAAAAGGCAAACTGAAATAAAAATCTCCTTGGGTGTGTGCTGATGATAGCGGTATGGGAGGTAGCGGAAACATGACAGAGCTGGTAGTTGCAAATTGTAAATCCTTCAAATGTCTGCCACCGTGTTCCGAAGCGTAAAAATACAATTATTTTTTAATAATTGCACCAGCTCAAAAAACATGGGAATTGACAACCGTAAGACTTCCCATGATTTGCAGGAGTCTCAACGCCCCACATTGAAAATTTCAAGGCTCCAGTGAACAATGTCCGGAAAAAATACCAGCATGACGAGTAGCAATATCTGAATCAGCACAAAGGGCATGATGCCCCTGTACAGGTGCGCAGTTGTAATCTCTGGAGGAGCCACTCCTTTCAGGTAAAACAGGGAAAAGCCAAAGGGAGGCGTCAGAAAAGAAGTCTGGAGGTTGACGCAAATCAAGATGCCCAGCCAGATCATGTCCGTCTCGTATTTGTGGAACACCGGCACCACAATCGGCAGGATGATGAAGATGATTTCTATGAAGTCGATGAAAAAGCCGGCGATGAACATCACCAGCATGACGGCAAAAAGAAATACGCCAGGCGACAACTCGGCATCTTCAATGAACTGAATCAAAAACCGGTCGCCTCCCATTTCCCTGAAAACAAGGGAAAATGTCGTTGCTCCCAGCAGAATCAAAAATACCATGCTGGTCAGATGCGTGGTTTCCCGCATGACCGATTGCATGACAGGCCACTTCAACTTACCCTGCCAGGCCGTCATCAGAGTGGCTCCCATCGCCCCCACAGCCGCCGATTCGGTGGAAGTGGCAAGTCCTGTGAAAATGGAGCCCAGCACCGCCATGATCAGCAACAGTGGCAACAGGAAAGCCTGACCCACGCTTTTCCAGCTCACGGTGTCCCTGAAGGCCTGGAGTTCTTCGGCCGACAAGGCGGGAGCCACATGGGGTTTCAAGAATGAAAGCACCAATACATACCCGATATAGGCAGCCACCAGCAGTAAGCCCGGCAAGACGGCTGCGGCAAAAAGCTCTCCTATGTTGACGCTCATGATGCTGCCCAGCAGGATCAGCACGACGGAAGGGGGAATGATCTGGCCCAGGGTGCCGGAGGCGGCAATTGTGCCCGTTGCCAGCTCTGGCAGGTAACCCCGCTTCAGCATGGTGGGAAGGCTGATGAGCCCCATGGTGACAACCGTGGCTCCCACGATGCCGGTGGAGGCCGCCAGCAGGAGTCCGACAAGGATCACTGAAACGGCCAGCCCTCCTCTCATCCGGCCGAACAG
>JBEAYO010000045.1:0-12424 GCA_041159285.1 Bacteroidota bacterium
CGCGAGGAAGGGGTTTTTAGGGCGGCAGACGGGCCACAGGCCCGTCTGCCGCCCTTTCCGGGAGTCAATCGGCACCAGTGGAACGAATCTCAAAAGCGCGGAGAATCTTTTTAGACAGTCTCCTTCCGCGAGAGGCAGCCTGATCAATACATCCCTTGTCGCCCGGAGGTCCTCCGGAACTAGCCTAATGGTGGCAATATGTACAAAAAGCACAATAATTCCTAATTTTAGGGGTATTTTTGAACAAAGCAACATCCATCATTGAGATTCGCCCTGAAAACACCGGCAACACCAGCCCTGAAATCGGCTGAGAAATGACTGAAAATCCGGCAATAACTGCATGAAAATAGCTGTCAATACGCGCATGCTGCTGAAAAACAGGATGGAAGGCATCGGGGGCTACGCACACGAAGTGCTGAGGCGGCTGGTTGAACAGCACCCTGAAGATGAATTCATCTTTTTCTTCGACCGCCCCTTCGATCCGGTCTTTTGCTATGGCAAAAATGTAACTCCGGTCGTGCTTTTTCCCCCGGCGAGGCATCCCATCCTGTTCATTTGCTGGTTTGAATGGTCGCTTGCAAACGCCCTGGAAAAGTGGAAACCCGATGTCTTTTTATCGCCGGACAACTTCCTTTCCCTGCGGACAGGCATCCGGACCGTGCTGGTCACGCACGACCTGGCACCGGCCCATTATCCCGGGCAACTCACGTGCTCGCAGCGGTGGTATTACCAATTCTTTTTGCCAAAGTTCAACCGGCGGGCGACCAACATCATCGCCGTGAGCGACTATACCAAGTCGGACATCATCCGGCGCTACGATATCCCGCCGGAGCGAATCGTTGTGGCGGGCAACGGTTGCCGCGACATCTTCGTGCCCCTGGAGGGAGCCCGGCAACAAGAGATCCGGGAACAATTTGCCGCCGGCCAGCCCTATTTCTTCTATGCCGGCGCCGTGCACCCGAGAAAAAACGTGCACCGCCTCATCGAGGCCTTCAGCCAGTTCAAGCAGGCTACCGCCTCTCCGGCCAAGCTGCTGGTCGCCGGCCGCTTTGCCTGGAAACCCGGCGCTGTAAAAGCCGCGCTTGAAAACTCCGGTTTCCGGCAGGATATACACCTGCTGGGCTATGTCGAGGATGAGGTGCTGGCGGCGCTGATGGCCTCCGCCCTGGCCTGCACCTACGTATCGCTGTTTGAGGGCTTCGGAGTGCCGGTTCTGGAAGCCATGCATTGCGAGGTGCCGGTCATTACCTCGAACGCCTCGGCCCTGCCCGAGGTCGCCGGCCCCGCAGCCCTGCTCGTCAACCCTGAATCAGTGCCTGACATCGCGGCCGCCATGCAGCAGCTTTGGGAGCGCCAGGACCTCGGGAAGCAGCTGGTTGAACAGGGCAGGCAGCAGCGCGCCTGCTTCAGCTGGGAAAAAACTGCGTCCATTGTGTACGATACTTTGCTACAGGCGGCCAGGGATTGATCTTTTTAATGTTTTAAATGTTTACAATTGTAAATTTGTAGCGTTAAAAATCAAGACGCTTCTATTGCAGCAAAATTTACACCTACGAATGGGACTATTCAGTTTTTTTAAACCACCCAAGCCGGCGGGCTTCGATTATCACCCCCGCTTTTTTGATCCCAAGAAAGAAGAATTTCAGGAGCGGCTGCGAAGAGCCAGAGAAATGTCAGGAGGCGATCCGGAGGCAGTGAAAAGCCGCATCCGGACCAACCTGCAGCGGAAGACGGGTTATCTGTCGGACAGGCAGTTGCGGCAGCAGGAGGTGATGAAATCCAACCGCCGGCTGTTGGTAATTATTGTCGTGCTAATATTACTGGCCTTCGTCGCGATTGAAATATATTTGCCTCAAATCATACAACTTTTAGAATAATACAGAATGGCTGACATCATTCAGCTCCTCCCGGAGTCCATCGCCAATCAGATTGCAGCCGGAGAAGTCGTTCAGCGACCCGCTTCCGTTGTCAAAGAGTTGGTCGAGAATTCCATCGATGCCGGCGCCACGAATATTAAGATAATATTGAAAGACGCCGGCAAGGCACTGATACAAATCATAGATAACGGCTGCGGCATGTCCGAGTCGGACGCCCGCCTGTGCTTTGAACGGCATGCCACCTCTAAGATACGGGAAACGAAAGACCTTTTCTCCATCCGGACCATGGGTTTCAGGGGAGAGGCCATGGCCTCCATCGCCTCGGTGGCGCAGGTGGAAATGCGTACTCGCCTGCACCATCACGACCTTGGCACGCGCATCGCCATAGAGGGCTCGAAAACACTGGCCCAGGAACCCTGCCAGTGCAACGAGGGCACCAGCATAGCCGTGAAGAACCTGTTCTTCAACGTCCCTGCCCGCCGCAACTTCCTCAAGTCTAACTCCATTGAAATGCGGCACATCCTGGATGAGTTCCAGCGGCTGGCCCTGGCGAACGTGGACGTCTTCTTCTCCATTCACCACAATGGCAATGAAATCTTCCACCTGCCTGTTTCCAACCTCCGCCAGCGGATTGTCGGCATATTCGGCAGTGCCTTCAACCCCAAGCTGGTGCCGGTAGAAGAAATGACCGATGTGATGAGCATCAGCGGATTCATAGGCAAGCCTGAGTTCGCCCGCAAAACCAGGGGGGAGCAGATGTTTTTTGTCAATCATCGCTTCATCAAGAGCGGATACCTCCATCATGCCGTCATGGCTGCCTACGAAGACCTGCTTCCGGCGGAGTCCTTCCCCTTCTACGTCTTATTCATAGAGATAGACCCTGCCCGCATAGATGTCAACGTTCATCCCACCAAGCAGGAAATAAAATTTGACGACGAAAGGCTGGTGTACAATTACCTGCGCGTGGCAGTCAGGCATGCCCTGGGACAGCACAACATTACCCCTTCCCTGGACTTTGAGCAGGAGAGGAGCTTTTCCGCTACTGCCTCGTCATTCCTGTCTCCCGGCTTCGGTGCACCCTCCCGTCCGCTCGACGTCGATGGACACGGAACGCAGCGGGAGGTCAGCAATTTTTCATCCGGCATTTCCGAGCGCGAGCGCTCCAATCTCCAAAACTGGCAAGCCTTGTTCACTGATATTGAACAAATGGACGATTCCACAGCCCCTGATACCGCCATCACCATTGAAAGCAAATGGTCCTCTTCCCACGCCGAGCTCGACGAAGCAGGGGGTGCTTTTTCCAAGAGTAAAAAAGAACCCTATCAGATCCATGGGGCCCTCATCGTCAGTCATATCAAGTCCGGTTTTATTTTGATAGATCAGCAGGCTGCGCACGAGCGGATATTATACGAGCGCTATCTCCATTCTCTGGAGAACGGACAGCCCTCCACGCAGCAGGAGCTTTTTCCCAAAACCATCCACCTGCCGGCTGCGGACGCCGCAATGCTGCAGGAAATCCTGCCCGACGTCAACAGCATGGGCTTTGACATCCAGCCCTTTGGAAAGGACACCTTTGTCATCCAGGGCGTTCCTGCCGAAACGGCCGGAAAAGGCCATGATTCCGTGAAGGCGGTTGAGCGGCTGCTGGAGTTGTACAAGCAAAACCTCGACCTGACACTTGAGAGCAGGGATAATCTCGCGCGTTCAATGGCCAGGAGTGCAGCCATCAAGCGCGGGCAATCGCTCTCCATACCGGAAATGCAGGAGCTGATCGACCAGTTGTTCGCCTGTGCGATTCCCTTTAAAAGCCCTTACGGCCGTCATTGTTTCCTGACTTTTGAAATGGATGAGCTGGAAGACCGCTTCCGGGATTGAAACGCGGGAAAGCAGGGCGTAAGGTTGCTGTTTTTGAGAAAGGCTCTTTCCGACGAATGGGCAGCCCAGGCAGTATAATCAGCGGGTACTTTTGACACGGCCCCTGCCGGGTGTCAAAAATCCGATAAAAAAAATCCCCGTCGCAGCAGCGGCGGGGATTTTTTTTGAGGGAGGGGCAGGTGGATCAAGGATTTACCTGCTCTCCGCTTTCCGGTGAGAAGTTAGCGTCGTTGCTTACTTCTTCTTGCCAGCCTTAGACTGCCATTCGCGGATGGAGTCGTTGTTCATGCGCTCGTAATCCTTGTTCTTTGCCTCGATTGCCAGTGCTTTGGAGCGCTCAGCGACTGCGATGGCCTCCTGGTAGCGGCCAAGTGCGGCCAGAGAAAGTGCCTCCTGGCGCAGCTTCCAGAACTTGTCCGGATCCATTTCATTGGACTTGTGGATCCATTCGTAGGCCTTGTTGAGTTCTTTTCCGGACTCCAGGTAGTATCTGCCTGCTGAATAGTAATCATCAGCGCTGGGGCCTGCCATGGTCTTGTTGATGGATTTGGAAACAGTCTCATCCGTGTTCAGGCCGATTTCAAAAGCCACGCGGGTTTTTTCCCAGCTGATTGACAGGGTGCACTTGTCGTTGGCCAGGTCGCCGAGTTCAACGGTAAAAGTCTCCACTGGTGCGGCCAGGTTCTGTACCGGTGTCTTGAAACGGGTGGCGACTTTTGCCTCGTCGAAGTTTTCAGGAACACCCCAGTTTTCCGTGTCCGTGTAGAAAATCACATCCCAATCCGTTTTGTTGGGAATGGTAAAGATAGCGTAGGAGCCGGCATTCAATTCCTTTCCCCCAATTTTCACTTTATCGTTGAAAGTGACCATGGTGTTCTTGTTGGCACCGGTGCGCCACATCTCGCCGTACTGCACCAGGCCACCAAAGATGGTGCGGCCCTTTACGCTGGGGCGGCTGTACTCGATGGTGACTTCGGTGAGGCCTGCTGTTTGGCTCACTTTGGCTGCCGGGCTGGCAGAGGGCGTCTTGATCTGGGCTGTGGCCACCTGGAAAAACACAGCCAGTGTCACAGCAGAGAGCGTCAGGATTGTTTTTTTCATCTTTTTGAATTTAGTTTAAGTGAGATGCTGCGCAAAGATGCGAGCGGCAACAGCCGTCCTGTGAATCATTCATACAATCCGGGGAGGTACTGTGCAGCTGCATGCCTGCGGCAGCTTTGATATTGCCTGTCCTGCCTGGCAGGGTCAGGTTAATTGCTTTAAAACAGTTTTTCGACGCTGAGGTTTTATCAAAAAATAAAAAGATGAGGGAAGCGCATCCGCCTTCTCATCACCACTGCTTTTTTCCTATATTTGCGCATAGAATAACCGTAATTGTTTAGCACTCCTTGCAGATGTTGCTTGCTTTCCGGAAAGGGCAGTCGGCGGGGCGCGCAGGGGGGACGCCCCCAGCCGACTGCCCTGAAATCCCTTCCCAGCGGCATCTGCAAGGGTTTCTAAACAGGCACGAATGACCACGGTATTAATCATAGGAACGAGTAAAAGAAAAAAGGGTTGCGGCAAAGCTCGCCGGCGAAAACAGGTAACAAATGGCTTTTGTAGTATCAGCAAGAAAATACAGGCCCTCGAGGTTTGAGGATGTGGTCGGCCAGGCGCATATCTCGCAAACGCTGAAAAAAGCGCTGCAGACAGATCACGTCGCCCATGCGTTCCTGTTTTGCGGGCCGCGCGGCGTGGGCAAAACCACCTGTGCCAGGATCCTGGCAAAAGTCCTGAACTGCCAGCAACTGACCGCCGACTTCGAGCCCTGTGGCACTTGCTCCAGCTGCAAGGCCTTCAATGAAAACGCTTCCTTCAACATCGTAGAGCTGGATGCAGCCTCCTACAACGGCGTGGACCACATCCGCGCCCTGGTGGAACAGGTCCGATTCCAGCCCCAGCAGGGCCGCTACAAGGTCTTTATCATTGACGAGGTGCACATGCTCTCCGTCCAGGCCTTCAACGCCTTCCTCAAAACGCTGGAGGAGCCACCTCCCTACGCCGTGTTTATCCTGGCCACCACCGAAAAGCACAAGATAATCCCCACTATCCTCTCCCGATGCCAGATCTTTGACTTCAAGCGGATTCAGGTTCGCGACATCGCAGCGCACCTGCAGCACATCTGCGACCTGGAGCAAATTGAGGCAGACCCGGAGGCCCTCCACATCATCGCCCAAAAAGCGGACGGCGCCCTGCGGGATGCCCTTTCCATCTTCGACCGCATCACCAGCTTCTCGGGAAAGAAAATTGCCTACGCCGACGTCATTTCCAGCCTCAATGTGCTGGACTATGACTACTTCTTCCGCTTCACGGATGCCCTGCTTTCTGAAAACCTCCGGCAAGTCATGCTCATTTTCGACGAGGTGCTGCGCAACGGCTTCGAGGGGGACCATTTCGTCAACGGATTGGCTGAGCACCTGCGGAACCTGCTGGTCAGCAAGGACAAGGAGACCTTGAATCTGCTGGAAGTCGGCGATTATCTGAAAAGCCGCTATGCTCAACAGGCTGCCATTGCACCACCCTCTTTCCTGTTGACAGGCATCAACCTCTGCAACGAATGCGACATCAATTATAAACAGGCCCGCAACAAGCGGCTCCACGTCGAAATGACGCTCATGAAGCTGTGCTTTTCCGGACAGGCTGTCCAACTGGCCGCAGTTGCCTCCGATACCTCCCCCTCAGCTGGTTCTATGGAAAAAAAAACGGCTGACGTGAAGTCCCCGGCCCAGTTGGCGAAGGAGAAAAGCCCAGCCAAGATCTCCGGTGAACCTGTGTCAGAGGTGCACTCCGACACGGTACCTACCGCCAACAACCCCGCTCCACCGGAAGTGGAGAAAAAACAAGCCGCTGCAAAAGAAGTATCGCCTTCCCCGTCTCCTGGCGATTCCTCGTCAGGCGAGGGAGAAGCGTCCGCTTCCCTTCGAGTCGGGAAAGCCGGATCCCTCCCGAGGTTACAATCCCTGGAATCTCTGCACGCTGAAGTCGCCCACGCCACTCAGAACAGTGCACAGAAAACCGCGGCGCAAGTCTCTGAGTCAGCGCTCTCCGCAGCCTGGGACCAATACATAGCATCCATCGACAAGGATTCGGTGAAAACCATTCTCAGGGGGGCAGAAATCGCCCTGGAGAAAGACCAGGTCAGCGTCGTTGTGGGGTCTGCCCTGGCAGAGAGCATCGTGCGGCAGGAAACTGGGCTGATGGAGTTCCTGCGCAAAAAACTGGAAGCGCCTCAACTCTCCATGTCCCTGCGCCTGGATCCCGCCAGGTCGAATGCGAGCCCTGCCAAGCCGCGGCGACTGAGCGACAAGGAAAAATACTGGGCCATGGTGGCCGTGAATCCGCTGGTGGCGGAATTCCAAAAACGTTTTGATTTAAAACTGGAAAATGAGTGACCGAAAATTCAAAGTGATTGACCCCGGATCGGTGCCGAGGCATGACTTCCACCAGTTCATCGTGGGATCCATCGCGCCGCGCCCCATTGCCTTTGTCAGCACGGTGGATAAAGACGGGAACCGGAACCTGGCGCCTTACAGCTTTTTCAATGCATTCAGTTCCAATCCGCCCATTTTTGTCTTTTCCTCCAACCGCCGCGCTACAGACAACACGACGAAGGACACCCTGGAGAATGTCAGGGAGACGATGGAGGTGGTCATCAACGTGGTCACTCACGACATAGTGCGGCAGATGGCAGTGGCCAGCTCTCAGTTTCCGCGCGGTGTGGACGAGTTTGTCAAAAGCGGGCTCACACCCATTCCCTCGGATCTGGTCAAGCCTTTCCGCGTGAAGGAGTCGCCGATCAACTTTGAATGCCGCGTGACGGAAATCTTGAGCCTTGGGCAGGGCGGTGGTGCCGGCAACCTGGTTATCTGTGAAATGCTGCGCATGCACATCGCTGAGGAGGTGCTGGACGACCGGGGCCGCATTGTTCCCGACAAGCTGGATCTGATGGGTCGCCTGGGGCGCTCCTACTATGTGCGAGCCAGCGGCAGTGCCATTCAAACCATTGTGCAGCCCATCGAGGGCGTCTGCATCGGCTTTGACCAGCTGCCGGTCAGCATCCGCCTGAGCCATGTTTTCACGGGAAACAATCTCGGGCAACTGGCTGGTCTGGCGGCAGTCCCCGGCAAGGAAGAGGTGCTGTCCCTGGTCGGGGCGGATGACCGGATTCGCGGCATCCTGGGCAGCAAAGACCCGTTGGCAGGGCTTCACACCTATGCCAAGGATCTCCTGGAAAGGGAGGAGGAGCTGAGGCCGCTGGCCGGGAAAGTAGCCTGGCTGGGCGAATACTTAGATGATATCTCACAGTAAAGAATACATGCTCAACAGAAGCTTAATGCCTCCGGTAAAGGAGGTGGAAAACCTGGTTGTTCCGGCGCCTGAATGCTGGCATCTATCCAATGGGGTGCCCGTGTATGAGACCTGTCTGGGCACACAGGAAATTATCAAGATCGAGCTGGTCTTTTTTGCGGGTCGTCCTTTCGAGCGCAAGCAGATGGCTTCCCGCAGCACGGCGGCGCTCTTGCGGGAGGGGGCCGGGCGGTATTCCTCAGCCGACATCGCAGAGTTGTTTGACTATTACGGCGGCTCGCTTTCATTGCCGATTAGCCTCGACACAGCCGGGGTCTTGCTGTATTCGCTCAAGAAATACTTCCACCACCTGCTGCCGCCGCTGGCGGCCATGCTGCAGGCACCGACCTTTGCTCAGGATGAATTGGATTCCTTTATTGAGCGAAACAAGCGTCGCCTGCAGGTTGACCTGGCGAAAAACGACATTGTGGCTTACCGGAACTTTACAGAGATGCTGTACGGCAAAGACCACCCTTACGGCTACAATAGCTATCCGGAGACGTATGCCCAACTCACCCGCGAGGATTTGCTGTCGCACTTTCAGGAGAACTACACGGCGGGTAATTGCCTGATTTTCCTGAGCGGCAAAACGGATGCCTCTACCCGAAGGATGATTGACGACCACCTCAGCCCGGTGATGAACCAGGGCGGGCGCCGCGAGGCCTGGCTGCCAACGCACCACCTCACGCCTCAGAAGGTTCGCATGGAGCACCCCGGCGCGGTTCAGACAGCCATCCGAATCGGCCGTCATCTCTTCGACCGCCATCATCCGGATTACAACGGCATGTATGTGCTGAACACCATCCTGGGCGGGTATTTTGGCTCCAGGCTCATGGCCAATATCCGTGAAAAGAAAGGCTATACCTACAATATTTACAGCAGCCACGAGGCCATGCTGTTCGGCGGTTACTTTTACGTGGGGACGGAAGTGGGCAATGAGTTCGCCAGCCAGGCCGTGGAGGAAATATACCGTGAAATGGAAAAGCTGCAGCGCAAGCCGGTGGGAGATGAAGAGCTGACCATGGTTCGCAATTACCTGCTGGGCACGCTGCTGACGAACCTGGACGGGCCCTTCAACATTTCGGAGGTAGTGAAGACCTTTGTGACGGAAGGGGTGCCGCTGAATGCTTTTGAGGAGTTGGCCACGGCCATCAAACAGATCACCCCTGCCGATATCCGTTCCCTGGCCAGAAAGTACTTCAATCGGGAGGATATGTGGGAAATCATGGTTTGAGGGCATTTAAAGCACTTTATCTTATAGAGATTTTATTAATTTTTTCAAAAATTATAAAATTTTCTTTTCTTTTGTGCCAGGATTTGGATATTGGATTCGCAGCTAAAGAAACCCGAACTTAAAAGAGCCTTCCCTTGAGCGCGAAGGCTGGAATTGTCAAAAAAAATCCGCGTTGTCGCCATTAAAAACAGGGAAGCCAACTGCAGCTCAAATGCAGGAAAATCCCCCTTCAATGCCACAACAAAGGATAAACAACAGGTGTAACAGCTATTAATGAAACTCTTCAGTTTTTTCACACAAGAATTGGCCATTGATCTCGGAACTGCCAATACGCTCATCATGAGCGACGGGAAAGTCGTAGTTGACGAACCCTCCATTGTCGCCATTGACCGGCGGACCGGAGAAACCATTGCCGTGGGCACCAAAGCCATGCAAATGCATGAAAAAACCCACGAGTACATAAAAACCGTGCGTCCGCTGCGGGATGGCGTCATCGCCGACTTTCAGGCTGCCGAAAACATGATCGAAGGCCTCATCAACATGATTGGCAACAGGCGTCGCTTTTTTTCCCACCTCAAAATGGTCATCTGCATCCCCTCCGGCATCACCGAAGTGGAAAAACGCGCCGTTTTCGATTCTGCTGACCACGTGGATTCCAAGGAGACCTACCTCATACACGAACCCATGGCCGCAGCGCTCGGCATTGGACTCGAAGTGGAGGACCCCGTCGGGAACGTCATCATTGACATCGGGGGAGGCACCACTGAAATCGCCGTCATCGCTCTTTCCGGCATCGTGTGCGACCAGTCGCTGAGAACCGCAGGAGATGAGTTCACGGCTGACATCATGGACTACATGAAGCGCGCCCACAACATCCTCATCGGTGAGCGCACTGCAGAACAAATCAAGATCAACGTTGGCTCCGCGCTTCACGAGCTGGAGACACCGCCACCGGACTACGCCGTCAACGGGCGAGACCTGATGACCGGCATTCCAAAGCAGATCACCATTTCCTATCACGAGGTGGCGCAGGCCCTTGACAAGTCCATCGCGAAAGTCGAAGAGGCGGTCATCAAGGCATTGGAATCCACCCCTCCAGAGTTGGCTGCAGACATTTACAAGACAGGCCTCTACCTGACAGGGGGAGGAGCCCTGTTGCGCGGCCTTGACAAGCGCCTGAGCCAAAAAACGAAACTGCCGGTGCACATTGCGGATGACCCGCTGAGAGCCGTAGTGCGGGGTACAGGCATCGCCTTGAAAAATGCCGACCGGTTTTCATTTTTGATAGACCGGAAAAGTATTTAACCCGGGCACCTGGTTCTCTGACCCATCAGAAGAAGCGGTCCTGTCAATTGTCTTTTTCATGCTTCAGCTCATCCAGCTATTTCTGCGGTTTAGCAGTCTGTTTGTGTTCCTCGTGCTGGAGATTTTTTGTTTTCTGATGGTGGTGAAATACAACCAGCGGCAAAGTGATGTTTATTTAAACACCGTCAACCAGTTCACGGGCTTTCTGGATGAAAAAACATCCCAGGTTTACCATTATTTTAGGTTATACGATGAGAATGTAAGGCTGGCCCGCGAGAACGCCCGGCTGTTCGAAAGGCTTACCAATGCCGGCATTCGTGACACCTCCCTGCAGGACAGCGTCTTTGACGACAAGCAGCAGCTGCAGTATCTTTTCATGCCGGCCAAAGTCGTCAAGAACTCCACTAACAGCAATCACAATTACCTGATTCTCGACAAGGGCGAGAAAGACGGCGTGGTCCCTAACAGCGGGGTTGTCACGGAACACGGCGTTGTGGGGATTGTGCGAAAGGTGTCAAAGAACTACTGCGTTGCCATGTCGATACTTCACCGGCAGACGAAGATCAGCGCCCGGATACGCAACAAGGGCTTTTTTGGTCCCCTGACCTGGAAGAGCACGGATGCATGGATGTTCGACCTGGAGGATATCCCCAAGCATGCTCCGGTGGCAAAGGCAGATACGGTGGAGACGAGTGGCTATTCCCGTCTTTTTCCCAAAGGCATCATGATAGGCACGATTGAAAAACTGTCTATGGAGCCGGGCAGTAATTTTTTCAGTATCACAGTGAGGTCGCATCAGGATATGAGCAACCTGCAACATGTTTACATCGTGAAAAACCTGCTGGCGAAGGAGCAGGAGCAAATCGAAGAAGCTGTATTGCAAGAGGATGAATAACACAATCGCTATAAATTTCTTGCGCTTTTTAGGGCTGGTCGTGGTACAGGGCCTGGTGTTTAAAAACGTCGGCAACGACTGGTTGCAATTTCCGTATTTGCAGATCATCGTCTTCCCTGTTTTCATCATGTTGCTGCCGTTGCGCACGCCTCGTCCCCTGGTCACGCTGCTGGGGTTTGGAATCGGCCTGGTAATCGACTTTTTCTACAACACCCTCGGGCTTCATGCCAGCGCGGCGGTTTTCACGGCATACATCCGGCATTTTGTCCTCCGGCTCCTGGAGCCGCGCAATGGTTACAACGCGAATTACTCTCCCACGGCGGCCAGGATGGGCATTGGCTGGTTCCTGCAATATTCCTCTCTGCTGACCATTCTGCATTTGTTTTTCTATTTCTCCGTGGAAGCATTTACTTTTGTGTACATAGCTGACATCCTTTTGAAGACGGTGGTCAGTTTCGCTGCCTCCATGATATTCGTGATGATTTATCAGCTGATTTTCAACCCCCTGGATTAAGAGCTGTGTCGCTGTCCGCCGACCTTTGAGCGGCTGTCTCAAAAGCCTTGGCACGCTGTTACGCCGGGGCCGCTTGGCTTCCAGGTGGGTACACGGCGGGGCGAAGCCCCGCGCAGCTTCCTGAAAGGACGGCAACTCGCAAGAGGGTCTTTTGAGATAGCCGCGCCTTTCACAAGGGTCACTTCACCCCGGTGGCTGTTGAACGCGCAGCCTGAAACCCCTTCAAAAACCCAGGTTCTTTTTTGCGAAAAAATAAACAACCCAAACCTTGAGCGAGCAATACAGAGAGCGTCAATTCATCATCCTGATCGTGTTCGGAATAGCAGCCCTGGTATTGG
>JBEAYO010000046.1:0-12418 GCA_041159285.1 Bacteroidota bacterium
TTTTAGTCGCGCAGGGCTTCGCCTCACGCGCCTTTCAGGAAAAAGCGTCTCGCGAGAGCGACTTTTGAGACAGCCCCCCTTTTGCGAGAATACGCCTCGCAGGAGGGTCTTTTGAGACATGCTCGGGGCTGCGCCCGGCGCCCTGTTCAAAGAGGGGCGCTGCGCCCCCGGAGGCTTTTTGCACAACCTCGTCCGCAGTGCCTCAAAGCACCTTGGGAACAAGGAAGTGTGCCCCGTCGGTAGCCGGGGCGACAGACAGGGCTGAATTGCCGTCAACCTGGCCGGACACCACATCCTCCCGCCAGGCATTCCCGGCGGCGGAGATGTATGCCAGCGGCTCCACCCCTGAAGTATCTACCTCCTTAAGTTTTTCAACCATTTGAAGAATCTTGTTCAGGTCGGCACCCAACTGCTCACGCTCGGCCTCTGAGAGCTCCAGGCGGGCCAGGTTTTCAATTTTCAAAATTAGCTCCCTGTCTATGTGCATGATTGTTTTTTTAGATGACCGTTCACTTTTAATCGAGGAAAACAAGGCATCCCGGGAACAGATAATTCCAGGAAATATGCCGATGGCTGCAAAACTGCGCTTTTTTTAGTACTTTCGTGCCGAAAAACAAACATTTGATGCAGCCGAAACAATTGAAACATATCGCCATAGCCGGGAATATCGGCGCCGGGAAAACAACCCTTTGTGAAAAGCTCTCCAGGCATTTCAGCTGGGAACCCCATTATGAAAGCACGGAGGACAATCCCTATCTCGCCGACTTCTACCATGACATGCAGCGCTGGTCCTTCAACCTGCAGATTTACTTTTTGAACAACCGCTACCAGCAGATCCTCAACATTCTGCGTGGCGAGCAGACGGTCATACAAGACCGCACCATCTATGAGGATGCCTACATCTTTGCTCCCAACCTTCACGACATGGGCCTGATGTCCGTCCGGGACTTCGAGAATTACTTCAGCCTTTTCAAGACGATGTCCTCCCAGATCCAGGCACCCGATCTGCTCATCTACCTGCGCTCCAGCGTGGCCACCCTCGTGTCTCACATCCAAACGAGGGGAAGGGAATACGAGGGAAGCATGAGCCTGGACTACCTCAAGCGGCTCAACCAGCGCTACGAGCAGTGGATTGAGGACTACCACGAAGGGAAACTGCTGATCATCAACACCGATGAACTTGACTTTGAGAACAAGCCGGAGGACCTGGGAAAGGTCATCAACCTGGTGCAAAGGGAATTGCACGGTTTGTTCTGACAGTAGCCTGATACCCACCTAACTAAAAATGCCCTGCCCCCACCCCGGTTCGATGTTCTCGAACCGCGACGGGGGCAGGGCATCTTAAGGTCGCGGGACTTAGCCCCGCGACCTTTTCAATTCCGGACCGTTGCTTCAATAAAGAACCCGAGGACCAGGTTCCGGTCCAAATCAGATTACTTCCTGCTGGACACAGCCAGGGTGTAGATGGTCAGACCAAAGCCGATCTTGTTCACAGCATCACCGATGTTGTAGATGATGTCCATGCTTTTTGGGTCGAGCATGCCGCTCAACCAGCCGGAGCCTTCGATGGTCATGTAGCCGATAGGATAGATTGCCCAACCCACCAGGACGAACCAGCCAAGCGTGCTGAAAGCCTTCTGCAGTGTCGGATCGTTGGAATTGGCAGCCAGTTTCTTGGCAGAACCCATCCATACTTCATACAGAATGCCCACATAGCCGATGGTGGAAATGAAACCCCACAGCGGAGAGCTGTCGCGGTAGATGGTCTCACCCAGGTAACCAGCCACCAGCATCAGCACGGAGTATGCAATCATCTTCCACAGCAGGCTGGTCGTGGCACCGAAGGCCTTGAGAATCAGATAAAACTCCACGCACATGAGCGGAACCGTGAGAATCCAGTCAATGTAGCGGAATTCCGTGGGAGAGGCTTGGTTCTCTGCCCAGAAGTCGCGCATGTAGAAGTAGTGAACGGCCGCGATGAAAGTGATGAGGCCGGACACCAGCATCGAGGTGCGCCACTTGCCTTCCATGCTCCACATCTCGAAGAAGAAGAAGACGGAGGCAGCCATCATAGCCATCGAGCCAATGAAGAACGTAAAGCCGACATAGTCGCCGGACTTCAGCATCGCGAGAAAAAGTGGTTGAAAATTGGATAAAGTTTCCATGTTACATTTAGTTGTTTATAAAAAAGATAATGTTTATGACCTATTGCGCAGTTTTACTACCCCGTCGTTGCACCAATCCTCATGCAATTCATTCTCCGCCATTTCTTTTCCAACTGCTTGCCACCAGTGTTTCGCCCACCGGTGAATACTCCCAATTAAGGGACTTTTCTTTGAAGACAACCTGTCGTTTGCAGGACTGCAATTAAGATTTCTGAAAAATATTTTGAAAGCCTCATTTAACTTTCATCATTATTTTACCGAGTGTCAAAAATAGAGATAATATTTTTAAATTTTAACTAAATTTTAAAATATTATTTTACACCAATCAAACAATTTCTGTTTTTACCGTTTCAACGCCCGCAAACGTCATTTTTTCCACATTGTAGAACTGGTTCATGAGTATGGCATGGGGCACTGTGATAATGGAGACGAAGAGGAACAGGACTCCGAGGTTTGCTCCGCGGTTCAGCAAATCCCCCATGAACCAGTACATGACTGCAAGGCCTGCCAGCGACAGTGCCGTGAATGGACACAACTGCCACAGGTATTTCGACAGGCTGAACGAAGGATCGCAGCGCCTCAAGACCTCGACCTGGTCCCTGACCGTCCCCAGGGAGTGCCAGAAGACGAAATAGACAGAAAAGCCAACGAGCAGCGGTGTTGTCCAAAACAAGAGCATCAGCAGGGAGAAGACAGCCGCCTCGCGAAGGAGGGCGGCATTGTCGAGCAGTCGAAGTGACCTGAGCACTGTCAGGCAGATGGCATTTGACAGCAGCAGGAAGCCCAGGATAAAATCGACGGTTTCTGCGGGTATCCGGATCTGGCTGCCTGTGATTTCTTCGATAATCAGAAAGGAGGTTTCGCTGTACAGCAAAACCGGAACTCCGATGATGGCTGCACCCCAGAGCAGTTCTGAGACTGACTTGACCACCGGCTTGGTCAGTCCCGTCCTGCTCCAGTTGGACTCTCCAAAATGAAAGGCAGAAATCAGCAGGAAGGCGATAAAGGCAGCCCAAGGCAGGGTCCACCAAAGCAGTGCATATAGTACTGCGATGCCCAGGTAGCCGGCATAGAACCAGCGCTCTTTCCACTTTAGCGATTGCTGCCTGGCGAGCAGGCGGAAAATGAGGTGATCAGCAGCTCCGTGCGGTATTCCTGCCAGAATGAGGGCGACTGCGAAGAGCAGTAAAAAATTGCCTGCCCAGATGTCAGGCAAAAGCAGCGCTGCCAGGATGGCAACGAGCGTGGTGCCCGCCGCTACTTTGCTGACTATGCTGATGCTGCCTTTTCTCATAACTTGACCTGAAGTTGATTTGATGACATTAAAGATAATTGCCCGATGGGCCGATTACTCACCAAATATATGGCTGTTACTACAATTTAGCTTAAATAATGTTTTCGTTTAGTCAAATTATTTGAAAAAAATTTTCCCAATCCCTGTTTTCGAAATTGGCTGTACTCCTTAGCGTTTCCCTATTGGGGATTTTTCGGGTTCTCCGATCAAGGGCGCGGGGCTGCGCCGCCGTCCGCCCTTTCCGGAACAAGGGCATCGGCCGAATCACTTTAATTTTGAAGGAGTCCAAGTTTTGGCAGCACTTAAAAGGTGCCCTGTCGAATACCCTTGTGCTTACGGGGCCGCCTTAAAAAGGCTATTAGCGGGGCGACTTCCGCAGGGCATCGCTAAGCGCGACTGAAGCTGGCTCAAAAGACCCTTTTAGCGAGACGCCTTCCCGCAAAAGTCGCGAGGGGCTTCGCCACAAGCGCCCTTTTCGACAGTAGGACTTCACCAGCGGAACTAGCCACAAGGACTTTTACACATGCCCTTCCGGAAGACAAGGGGCGACGAACTTTCAGGCGCACCAGGCGAACTTTTTACATAAAATGCTGAATGTCAATTCATAGACCTAACAAATCAATATTTCCGAAAAAAATAATTGAAAAAAAGCGGCGAGTATTTGGTAATCAGAAATGCGTACTTATCTTTGCACCCGCTTTTGCAAATCACTGCAAAGTGAGATTCCGTAGCTCAGCCGGTAGAGCATTTGACTTTTAATCAAAGGGTCCCGGGTTCGAATCCCGGCGGAATCACGAAAAATTTCACAATGCCTTGTAAACTACTGATTTACAAGGCATTTTTATTTTTGCCGCAGCCCGGGAACCCGCCTCCCCCACTATGCGGCCCGGCCCTCCGGCCGCATTCAGTCAATCCCTTTTCAAACAAGCATGAGCGAGTATCTCTTTGTATATGGCAGCCTGCGCCTCAGCGCGGGCAACCCGACTGCCCGGTACCTGCACAACCAGGCCAGGTGGATTGGCAGCGGCCGCATGCCGGGCAGGGTCTATTCCCTTGGTGATTATCCGGGAGCTGAACTGGATGAGAGCTGCGGGCAGTTTGTGGAAGGGGATGTTTTCGAACTGGACGACCCGGATGACGTTTTCCGCGTGCTGGATTCCTATGAGGGCATAGGCCCAGAATTTCCCGAGCCCCACGAGTACCAGCGCTGCCTTTGCCCTGTTTACCTGCGTGGCGAGACGCTTTGTTGCTGGGTTTACCTCCACAACTCGTCAGCACACCCCTTTGGAAGTGACTTGTCCGAAGGTTCTGACTAGGTAGCCTGAAAGAGCGGAAGCTGTCTCACCCCCTCGGCGAGGTCACCTCTTGTAAAAATTGCGTGGGGCTGTGCTCTGGTGGTTGTCTCAATAGTCCCTCTCGCACTATTTCCTCCGAGGCTGCAAAGGTTAGTTCCCATCAAACAGCACTTTCAAAGAAAACGGCATGGTTTTGGTAATATACCGAATACCTCTCTTTTGAATTCGACGAAACTTTCATCGTTGTTTTCTGCCACTCAAATTTTCCCACACAGGTAAAGACAAATCTTCATTTTTCTGCATCCTGCACGATACAGAAAAATGAAATAACACAAAACCAGCTCGAGCAGGCAGTATTGTCCATTAAAACACATAGACGAAGCTCCTCCCAGACGAATAAGCTTCCTGCGCCTACTGCTGCGATGTCCCTGGGGCATTTCATGCCGCGGCGCTGCGCGTAGGAATTCATTCCGCAGGATGACAGCACCTGCAGGCATTGGCCTGACGCATGTCAAGTCCCTGTGCGCAAACAGGCCGGCAGCCGGCAAAGGCAGCTGACTGTCAATGGGGAACGCCAGCATCGGCAGTCCTCGATATAACCTCTGCGATTAAAAACCAGAAGAAAAAATGAGAGGGAGTACAGTGCCTTCAACAAATGGGCACTGTCAATTGAGCAGCAACTTTTTAAAGGTTGCTGCTTTTTTTTTAACTTTCGACCAGACTGCCGCTAATACAGCCACTGTTTCGCCCAGGCAACTGTTTTGTAATCCTGGAGCAACAGGACAGCCAGCCGTCGTTTTAAGCCCTGGGGTGAACCCGAAGTCTATCAATCCCACTCCAGCATGCCCGGCTCAAATTCATCGTCGTCTAGCTCCACGACCATCGGGACGTCAACTGTTTCAGTGCCGGTGCCCTTTGCGGCCTGGCGCGTCACCACAGTAGTGCCAACCGACAAATCTCCGGTGGCCTGGTCTAGTTCCAGCTTCACGCAGGTAAAGGCGAAGGTCAGGAAATCAGGCCCTTCGAAGGCGATGCTGTCCGCGCTGGTGCCTGTGACCTTGATCTTTGCATTGGCCTCGTTGACAATCTGCTGGATGGCGGGGACCTCAATATTCCCGCTGTTGTCCCTTTTCTTGGTCACATTCACGGCAAAGCCGTTGGAGACAATCACATCCGTCACCACGAGCAGGGAATAGGCAGCTTCCCCGAGGAAAATCCTGGCAGCGGGATGCGAGAGATCCAGCTTGCGATTGCGCAGGGCGGAGCCGAGTTCATTTTTATCAATCCACCTGCGTCGGACATTCTGGAAGGACAGCGACACTTCCTTAGCATTGTCCAGCGCCGCACCAATAGAGGCAGACGGCAGGTTGAAGCCCTGGAAAAAGCCGTCCAGCAACTTGAAGCCGAAGTCCCAGTCCATTGCCTTTGTCTTTTGAAGATTGACGTTTGCAACGGCTCCCTCCTGCACTTCAAGGCTGAGCTTGGATTTGCCGGAGAGCAGGTGAATCAAATCTCCCCGTTTATCCGTCTCCCCGTTTCTCTCTGCGATGACCATCAGCGGCTGCACGCTGGTTTCCGGCACGCGCATGGGAGTGGCCTGAAACAACTCGCGCAAGGCAGCCGTAGTATCATTTTGACAAATTCTGAATTTGAATGCCATAGCTAATTGGTGTTTTGAATCATGAATGTATGTCTCGATGACGGAATCCCGGACGCAGGTTTTCAATGGATTTTGCCCGCGGATTGAAGAAAAAAAAGAGTCGCCAGCTCCGGGATAGCGTCTGTCTCAAAAGAAACAGGGCGTTTTTGAAGTTTATCTCAGCGGTGCCTCTGGTGCCGAAATGAGGCTGCGCCGAAAGGCCCTTACACCCGATTCGCTGGTGCTGGTTGGCTCCCGGAAAGGTTGAAGGGAGGAACTGCACCCTGCAACCTTTTCAATAACCGGGTTTTTGCAAATTGTTTTTTGAGACGGCTGCCCCATTCCTGAAGGTTTTTGAGAAAGCCAACCCCTCAGAAAATCGCACTTTCAAACCGCCATGCAATTTAATAATAATTATGATATTGCGTTAAAAAGCAATAAAATGGCTTTAAAAAAATAGCTCCGAGCATTTATTTTGCCCAGTAAGCAGTTTTTAAATTAAAATTTTCGACCCTAACCCTGCAAAAAGCAGCTTTTATTAGAAATTCATTTTAAATTTGCCGTTGAGGAATTTTTTGTAGTTTAATTTTAGTGTTGTTGACATCCCTGCAAATGCGATCCTGCGGGATGAATCGAAGAAAACAGTCTGAACTTGCATTGAAATTAAAGATACGCGCGCCGGAAAATCACCAGGCCGGCTTTCAAAATAAAATACAGTTATCAAAAAGCAAAACTGCATTTTGATAAGCAAAAGAAAAATATTTGAATGGGTTAGGAATTGGGGGCCAGGTTTCAATTAATGAAGACCGGTTCCCATTCTTTTTTTTGCACCATCCATATTGGGATTCATCAAGAACATTCTCGCGTCATTCCCTTTAATTGCCGGTCCCTTGCCACCACCTTCCTTCAGAAAGCCGGAGATGCCGGCTGTGCTTCACATCTCCACAGCGCGGACCTGGCGAGGCGGAGAGCAACAGATTGCCTATTTGTTGTTTGAACTACGTGCACGGGGACACTCCCCGTGGGTGTGCTGCAGCCAGTCATCTCCCCTGCATGATTTCTGCCAGGAATCAGGCGTCGCCGTTTTGCCAGTCCGGGGTTTTGCCCAGCCAATCTCGGCGGCTTTAAAAATGGCCTCCTTTTGCAATGACAGCGGCATTGAATTGCTCCACGCCCACGATTCACGGGCACATACCCTGGCCCTGCTCGCCGTCTTGCTCGGCGCCAGGGCATCCATTATCGTACATCGCAGGGTGGATTTCCCCGTAGGCAAAAACATCCTCTCCCACTGGAAATACAACCACCCCGCCATCAAGAGAATCATTTGCGTCTCAAAGGCCGTTAAACAGGTCATGTCGGCTTGCATCCGGGATACCTCGAAACTGGCGCTGGTGTACAGTGCGGCGGATCTTTCCAGATTCACTGCCTGGCGACACCCCGGAGCAAGGGCTGCAGCGCGCGGGCGCCTGGTAAGCGACTACGGCCTTTCGGCAGGACAGACGCTGGTGCTCAACACGGCAGCCATTGCGCCGCACAAAGACTACTTCACCTTCGTCAATGCGGCGGAAATCCTGCTTTCCCGGGGCCTGGATGCCATTTTCTTCATCGTCGGGGCGGATGGTGGAGAGGAGAAAGCCGTCAGGGATTACATTATTGGTAAAAAGCTGGAAAGTCGTTTTATTTTTACAGGATTCCGCAGCGATGTGCCGCGGTACATGGCAGGTGCGGACCTGATGTTGTTCACCAGCAAGACGGAAGGGCTCGGGACCGCAGTGCTGGAGGCCTTCGCCTGCGGACTGCCGGTGGTGGCTACCTCAGCCGGCGGCATTCCGGAAATGATAGCGCACGAGGAGACAGGGCTGCTGGCTCCCCCGGGCGACGCCGCCGGCCTGGCCGGTCAGGTGCAACGCCTGCTGCAGGACGAGGCCTTGCGGGAAAAACTGGTTTCGCAGGCAAGCCAAAGGCTGGCGGATTTTTCCATCCAGCAGATGGCGGAGGAGGTAATGACCGTGTATCGCGAAACAGGTCAGCCTGGCAAGCTCGCGGACCGGGCAGCCAGCATATAGAAAGAAGAAAGGCCCGGCGGGCAGGTCGCTGGCGTCCTTGGGCGGCCTCCCTTGGAACAAGCGCCCTCGAAGCAAAATCTACAACACCATACAACAAATGGCTGACATTAAATCACCGGCACTTTTCGGACGGGATGGGCTCATCAACGCGGCTATTGTCGTGGCCGTGGTCCTGCTGCTCAGCTTCCTGTATCCCGGCGGCGTCCACTTCAGCCTCGACTACCAAAAAGGGCAAGCCTGGCGGCACGAAAGCCTGGTGGCGGAATTCGACTTCGCCATTCAAAAAAGCCAGGAAGAAATTCAGGAAGACCGCCGGCAGATTTCTGCCCGCTTCTCTCCCTGCTACCGCATGAACCCAGAGCTGGCAGATGCCAAAATAAAGGACTTGTACGCTGCTTTAAAACAACAGGCCGGGCTGGCAGACCCGGCCGACACGCTCCCCGGAGAAAGCCAGCTGGCCTTTCTGCGGGCTGAGCAATGGATCCGGCAGATCTATACCCGGGGCATCATCGAGCTGCAGGGAGAGCATCAGAACCAGGAAGCGGAATTCGTGGTCAACCTCTTGCTCGGCAACGTCATCGCCAAGCGCACCCTGCCGGGATTTTTCCAGCTCGACCAGGCTCAAACCGCACTGGCCGATTCCCTGGCAAAATACAGGGACGACTATCCCCAGAACTGGCAAAAATTAATACAGGAAGCACTGGCTGAGAACATCTTCTACGACGTCCGGCAGTCTGAAAAACTGAGGCAACAGGCCCAGGAGAGCATTACAACCACCAGGGGGGTGATCAGGCAGGGAGAAGTGATTGTGAAGAAAGGGGACATCATCTCAGACGAGATCTATGCCAGGCTGAACAGCTACCGGGACAAGTACGAGCATTCCATTGCCTCGGCCAAATCGTCTTTCGTGGTGTATGCCGGCTACGTCCTGCTCACCAGCCTCATCATCGGCGCATTCATGATGTACCTGAACGCCTACCGGCGGGAAATTCTCAGCAACCGCAGCTACCTGTTGTTCGTCATGCTCTGGCTGCTGCTGTTCAGCTACCTGGCCTACCTGGCCAAAAGCCGGGAAATGATCAGCATCTATGCCATCCCATACTGCATAGTGCCCATCGTCGTCCGCCATTTCTTCACCTATCGCCTTGCCTTTTTCACCCACGTGGTGGTCATTCTCATCGCCGGCCTGATCAACCGGGAAGGCTATCAATTCATATTCGCCCAGGTCGCAGCCGGCGTCGTGGCCGTGCTCACGGTGGCGGATGCCCGGGACTGGACCAAATTCTTCCGCTCCGTGCTGTTCATCTTCATCACGTATGCCCTGGCGATACTCGGACTGGGTATGGTGCGGTCGGGAGAATTCGCCCAGGTGGATTGGTCGGTTTTCGGCTGGCTGTTGTTAAACGGCGTGCTGACCCTGATGTCCTTTCCGCTCATCCCCCTGATGGAGCGGCTATTTGGCTTCACTTCCTCCATTTCACTGGTGGAGCTGGCTGACATGAACCGGCCCTTGTTGCGGCAGTTGGCCATGAATGCCCCTGGTACCCTGCAGCACTCCCTCCAGGTAGGCAACCTGGCAGAAGCCGTGGCGGTTGAAATCGGCGCCAACCCGCTCCTGGTCAGGACGGGCGCCCTTTACCACGACATCGGCAAGATGATCAACCCGGATTACTTCGTGGAAAATCAGTCGGGCAGAAATCCCCACGAGGGGCTCAGCCCCCTGGAAAGCGCAGCGCTGATTATGGCGCACGTCAAGAATGGCGAGCAGCTGGCCAGGCAATACAAGCTTCCCCGCGTCATCACGCGCTTCATCAGCTCGCATCACGGCACCAGCCAGACGGCCTATTTTTACAAGATTTACCTGCGCAATCATCCGGATGAAGCGGTGGACCCTCAGCTGTTCACCTATCCCGGTCCCAAGCCCCAGACGAAATGCGAGACCATCGTCATGCTGGCTGACTCGCTGGAGGCTTCTGCCCGCAGCCTCAAGGACCCCACCGGCAAGGACATTGACGAGCTGGTGGACAGGGTCTTCGAGGGCAAAATCGCCTCCGGACAACTGGAGGAGTCCCGCTTCACCTTCGCCGATCTGGAGAAGGCGCGCAGCATCTTCAAGAAGATGCTGCGCAGCATTCACCATGTCCGGATCGAATACCCGGAGTGAGCTAAAAGGGAAATTTCATTGAAACCTCCTTCTGATTTTCCATGATTTAATGGCGGAGGCCAAAGAACTGCGGCCTGCAAATGTACCCGGACCACATAGCTATGGCCGATAGCGCCCCAGGTCATTTACTGCCGTCTGCAGGCGCTTTTGTTGCCCCATGGACCATCATGCATTGGCTGGACGCCGCACAACCCGGTTTTGCTGCACTCCGGAGAAACTCAATGCACCGATAAGTCCCAAAACCAGCTTATTCTGCGATGCAGCGGATGGAGTTTCCAAACCGCCGGCTGTCATAGTCAGTGGCGACGTTGCTATTGTTAAAGTAAAGGTACCGAGCGTAGTCCGAACCAATTTCATACACAGTGCTGCTCCAGTAGTAACCGAAGTTGCCTCGTTCATCTAAAGAACCATTATCGACATCGCGTTTCCCGGCCGCTGGAAGCATCAACTCTGTGCCAAGTAATCGGCCGGAACTAAAATTCGTGGGTGAATTACTCCAGGTGTTGCCTATGACAGATTGAGTATTGTAGGCAGCATTAAGCACACCGTCCCATTGCGCCTTCGTTGGCACACGGAAGCCCTGGGGGCAGGGGTCGTTGGCCGTCTTGGAGGCATCTGACCATGCAATATTGGAGGCGTCCTCAGTGCTCCAGCCAGTGATGGCAGCCTGGTTGGTTTCACCAGCACCTGGGCCCGTCGGCCCGTGCGCGAAGTTTGGCGTGTTGGTGTTCAGCCATTGGCTGGGCTCCGGCCCCTTGCGTCCCCACTGCCAGTAGCCGCCGATGATTTCCCAGCTCGGGGTGAAGGGGTCGGCGGAGGTATTGGCGGCGCCGAGGTTATGGCACAGGAAGTTCTTGAAGTCCGTGGCATTCACCTTGGCGCGGCAAACGGGGGCCGGGGGCGGAGTACTGCCGGTGGCGATGCAGATCCAGTCTGGGGCAGTCGTGGAGCCGATGTTGACCTCCACGCAGTTCAGCGTGTTATTGAAGATCATCAGGCCGGTCTGCGGCTTGGAGATGGCGTTGCGCTGCTCGGTGGTCAGGCGTGGCAGCAGGAAGCCCCTGCTGGTGCTCCTCACCTCGAGCATGGCGGAGGAATCGGGTATCTGGCCGCCGACGACGGTCTGGGCGGCGACTGTGGCCACCAGGCCGGAAAGCCAGATGAGGGCCAGCGTAAGGAATGCGCCTGCGCCCGCTTTCCAGCCGGCCTGGCGGCGCACAGATGGTGACTGGTGTTGTGTTTTTGTATTCTTCATGCTGTTTAAATTTAGTATATCGCCAAAAACAGAATGAAAGGTTGTCTGCGAAGCGTGGCTGGGGACGTATCAATCTGAATCGACAATGAAATGAATTCTTATAATTGTTTAGTACCTCTTGCTGATACAGCTTGCCTCCCTAAAGGCCATTCTCCACGGAGGCTGTCTCAAAAGACCCTTGGCGGCTTGCGCCGCCAAGAAATATTTTGAATGGATGCCATTTTTTTGATTTTGCTTCACAAAATCAAAAAAATGGCATCCATTCATTATTTTCTTTCGCCGCCTCCGGCCGCGAAAGTCTTTTGAGACAGCCTCCGTTGACCTCTTGGAAAGGGCATCTGCAAGAGGTGCTAAACAGTTACAATATTTGAATGGATTGGAATGGTTTATCAATCATGACTGTCGCGAAAGCCCTCTTTGCGAGAAACCCTCTTTTGAAAATGGCGCAGGGCTTTGCCCCCGCCTTCCTTTCAAGAGGCCAATTGGCGCCGCTGGAACAAATTTCAAAAGCGCGCGGAGTATATTGAGACAGCCCCAATG
>JBEAYO010000047.1:0-12356 GCA_041159285.1 Bacteroidota bacterium
ACCAACACGGTTGACACGGCATCTGCCACGCCCATCTTGTGCATCAATACCGCGCTGACCAGCATCACCCATGCCACTACCGGCGCAACCGGCATCGGCACGGCCACCGGCCTGCCAGCCGGCGTGACGGCGAGCTGGGCAGCTGACGTCATTACTATCAGCGGTACACCCACGGAGAGCGGCACCTTCAACTATAGCATCCCGCTCAGCGGCGGCTGCGGCAGCGTGAACGCCACGGGCACCATTACAGTCACACCGGACAACACAGCCGGTGCGGCTTCTTACACGCCCACCTTGTGTATCAATACCAGCCTGACGGCCTTAAGCCATGCGACCACCACTGCCACGGGCATCGGCACGGCCACGGGCCTGCCAGCGGGCGTGACGGCGAGCTGGGCAGGGGATGTTATCACCATCAGTGGCATACCGATGGAAAGCGGCACCTTCAGCTACACAATCCCGCTCACCGGCGGCTGCAACACGGTCGAAGCAACAGGTACCATCAACGTCACTCCGGACAATACCGTGGGCGCGGCATCAGCCATGCCGACCCTGTGCATCAACACGGCCCTGACCGACATCACGCATGCCACCAACGGTGCCAGCGGCATCGGCACGCCGACAGGACTGCCGGCAGGCGTGACCGCAAGCTGGGCATCGGATAAGGTTACCATCAGTGGTACGCCGTCGGAAAGCGGTACCTTCAGCTACACCATTCCGCTCAGCGGTGGTTGCGGCAGCGTTGACGCGACCGGCACCATCACCGTCACACCGGATAACACCGCCGGTGCAGGTTCTGCAACACCCACGCTGTGCATCAACACTGCGCTGACTGATATCACCCATTCAACCACCATTGCCACGGGCATTGGTATGGCTTCCGGGCTGCCTGCGGGCTTAACGGCGAGCTGGGAAGCGGATGTGATTACCATTACTGGCACGCCGTCGGAAAGCGGCACCTTCAACTACACCATCCCACTTTCTGGGGGTTGCGGCAGCGCTGAGGCAACCGGTACGATAACCGTTACCCCGGCAAACACCGCGGGAGCAGCTTCCGCTTCACCTTCCGTGTGCATTAATGCCGCTTTGACTGCCGTCACCCTTATCACTACCGGGGCCACCGGCATTGGCACACCTACCGGTCTGCCTGCCGGCGTAACGGCGAGCTGGGCAGCGGACATCATCACCGTTAGCGGCACGCCGACGGAGAGCGGCATCTTCAACTACAGCATCCCGCTGACAGGCGGCTGTGGCAGCGCAGAAGCCAAGGGCACGATCACTGTTAAGGCCGCTCCGAATGCCACCATCACCGTTGCCGACGAATCCGGCCTGACAGATGACGATGGAACCATTTGTGTCGGCGCCAGCGCCATCCTGACTGCCGCTGGAGGTTCCAGCTACAGCTGGGGCAGCGAAAGCAACGCGATTTATGTGGTAAACCCTGGCACCACTGCCAATTATTCTGTCACGGTCACAGCCAGCAACGGCTGCTCAGCCGTAGCCATGACGACAATCAACGTGAACACCCTGCCGGTGCCCACGGCCAACACGACCAATCCCGACTGCCCCATGGCGCAGACAGGTTCGGCCACGGCCACTTCCAACCCGGCCTGGACTTACCTGTGGAGCAATGGCGCCACCACTGCTGCCGTCACGGGCTTAGTGCAGGGCCTGTACACGCTGACGGTCACCGATGACAAGGGTTGCGAAGGCACCACCTCCGCTACGCTCACGGATCCTTTTGACATAGACATCGTTATCGACAAGACCGATGTGACCTGCTTCGGCGACTCAAGCGGCGCCATCACACTGATGGTGACCGGTGGCACGACACCTTACTCCTACAGCTGGTCGGCCAATGCAAACGCCGGTGACACTGATACTGTGACTGGCCTGGCTGCCGGCAATTACAGTGTGACAGTGACGGAAAGCGGTGCAAATGCCTGTCAGGCCGTAAGCTCCATTGATATCGACCAACCTGAGTACGGTATAAAGGTAGTGATCAGCGTCAGCGAAAATTCCGATTTGCTGGCCGACGACGGAACAATCTGCCAGGATGACTTTGCCACTCTTACCGTCAATGCCGTGGCCACCCCGGGGGCTTCCATCGATGCCTTTGCCTGGGACGATGTAACCGGTAGCACATCCAGCATCCTCAGCGTCGGGGAGGCCGGCACTTACACGGTGACCGTGACCGACAGCTACGGTTGCAGTACGACGCAGAGCAGCGTGGTGGTGGTTACTCCGACAAACACAGCCGGAGAAGCTTCCGCTATGCCGACCCTTTGCATCAACAACACTCTGACGGACATCACCCATGCCACCACGGGTGCCACGGGCATCGGTACGGCTACCGGTCTTCCGGCCGGCATCACAGCGAGTTGGGCAGCAGACGTCATCACCATCAGCGGCACCCCGACGGAAAGCGGCACTTTCAATTACAGCATCCCGCTCACCGGCGGATGCGGCAGTGTGAATGCCACGGGCACCATCACGGTCGATCCGGACAATACGGTGGGTGTAGCCTCTGCTTCGCCGACGATCTGCATCAATGCGCCGCTTACGGCCTTCACCCACGCTACCACAGGTGCCACTGGCATCGGCACGGCCACGGGATTGCCGGCGGGCGTGACGGCCACCTGGGCAAGCAACACGATTACCATCAGCGGCACGCCGACTGAGAGCGGCACTTTCGACTATGACGTCCCGCTTACCGGCGGATGCGCCAACATCAGTGCCACTGGTACAATCACCGTGCTGGCTGACACGAAAGACCCGGTCATCACCTGTCCCTCAGATCAGATTGTCAACCCAGCCGCGAACAGCTGCAACGTGATACTTCCGGATTATACGTCCAGTTCCTTCACGACAGCTACTGACAGCTGTGCATCGAGTCCGACGATTACCCAAAGTCCGATGAGTTACACACTGAGCGGGCACAACAGCAGCGTCACGGTCACCATGACGGCGGACGACGGGAATGGCAACACCGCGACCTGCAGCTTCAAGGTGACCCTGGTGGACACTACCGCTCCGCTTGCCACCTGCCAGGATGTGACGGTCTACCTTGATGCTATGGGCAATGGCAGCACCACGGCCATGGCGGTGAACAATGGTTCCTCGGATTCCTGTGGCATCGCCAGCCTGGTGTTGAACGACTCCACCTTCAATTGCAGTGACATAGGTCCGACTGGTGTCACCGCCGGCAACACGGTGACGCTCAGCGTGACCGACGAAAATGGCAATACAGCCACCTGCACGGCTGAGGTCATGGTGCTGGACACGGTCAAACCCGTGGCAACCTGCCAGGACGTGACGGTTTATCTGGATGCCATGGGCAAGGGCGGCACCACGGCAACGGCCATTGACAACGCCTCCACAGACGCTTGCGGCATCGCCAGCCTCGTGCTGAACGATTCCACCTTCAACTGCAATGACGTGGACGCGGACAATGTCGCTCCAGGCAACACGGTGACGCTCACCGTGACGGACGACAACGGCAACACGGCTACCTGCACAGCTGCTGTGACGGTGCTGGACACAATCAAACCCGTAGCCATCTGCCAGGATGTGACGGTCTATCTGGATGCCATGGGCAAGGGCAGCACCACGGCCACGGCGGTGGACAACAGTTCCACGGACGCCTGCGGCATCGCCGGCCTGGTGCTGAACGACTCCACCTTCAACTGCAGTGACGTGGGTGGCGCAACGCTTGCCCCCGGCAACACGGTGACCTTGACAGTTGCCGACGTCAACGGCAACACTGCCACCTGTACGGCCGATGTGACGGTGTTGGACACGATCAAACCCGTGGCCACCTGCCAGGATGTGACGGTCTATCTGGATGCCTCGGGCAGCGGCATTGCCAATGCAACGGCGGTGGACAATGCCTCCGCGGATGCCTGCGGCATCGCCGGCCTGGTGCTGAGCGACTCCACCTTCAGTTGCAGCGAAGTTGATTTAGCTGGTGCCACCGGCAACACGGTGACGCTCACCGTGACTGACGCCAATGGCAATACGGCCACCTGCACAGCCGACGTGACGGTGCTGGACACGGTCAAACCTGCAGCCATCTGCCAGGACGTGACGGTCTATCTGGACGCCATGGGCAACGGCAGCACCACGGCCACGGCGGTGGACAACGCCTCCAAGGATGCCTGCGGCATCGCCAGCCTCATCTTGAACGACTCCACCTTCAACTGCAATGACGTTGGCGGGACAGATGTCGCCGCCGGCAATACAGTGACGCTGACCGTTATAGACATCAACGGCAATATGTCCACCTGTACAGCCGACGTGACTGTACTGGACACCATCAAGCCTACGCCCAATTGTCAGGACTTGACGGTCTATCTGGATGCCATGGGTAAGGGTAGCATCACGGCCACGGCGGTTGATAAAAGCTCCACAGACATCTGCGGCATTGCCAGCCTCGTGCTGAACGACTCCACCTTCAACTGCAATGATGTGGGCGCAATGGTTGCCGCCGGCAACACAGTGACGCTCACGGTGACCGACCCGAGCGGCAACACCTCCACCTGCACGGCTGGTGTGACGGTGCTGGACACCATCAAGCCGGTGGCCCATTGCAAGAACGTGACGGTCAATCTGGACGTAACGGGCAACGGCAGCACCACGGCCGCTGCGGTGGATGACAATTCCTCGGACAACTGCAGCATCGCCAACAGGAGCCTGAGCGACACCAATTTCAATCCATCGGACGTCGGACCCAACACCGTTACCCTGACGGTGACCGACCCGAGCGGCAACACGAGCTCCTGCTCGGCCACGGTGACCGTGGAAGACGATGCAGTGCCGGATGCCAAGTGCCAGAACATAACCCGTATCCTGAACACCCTCGGCAACAGGATTGTGACGGTTGCCGAGGTGAACAACGGCTCTTCGGATGCCTCCGGCATCGCCAGCCTCGTGCTGAGCCAGACGAGCTTCAACTGCTCCAACCTGGGTCCGAACCTGGTGACGCTGACTGTGACTGATGTGAACAGCAACAGCAGCAGCTGCACGGCCACCATCATCATCCTTGACAAAACACCGCCCAAGGCATTCTGTAAGAACGCCTCGGTGGTCCTGGATGCGGCTGGCTCGGCCATGCTTCCTGCTTCAGCAGTCAACAACGGCTCCACGGATGCCTGCGGAGTGAGTTCACTGAGCCTGAGCCAGTCAGCCTTCACCTGCGCCCATGTCGGCGAAAACACGGTGGTGCTGACGGTGGCGGATGCCAGCGGCAACGCTAAAACCTGTTCGGCTATCGTGACGGTCACGGATGTCACCACACCGGTGGCACTTTGCAAGCCGGCCGCTGCGATGCTGGACGCCAACGGCATGGTCACCGTCTCGGCCAGCGCAGTGAATGACAACTCCACGGATGCCTGCGGCATCGGATTGTTGAGCCTGAGCCCGTCGAGCTTCTCCTGTGCCCATATCGGCATCAATCCGGTGACTTTGACGGTGACGGACGAGAACGGCAACACGAGCAGCTGCTCCTCCACCATCAGTGTATCGGAGCAAGTGCTGCCCAAGGCCAAGTGCAAAAACACCACGGCCTACCTGGATGCCAACGGGCAGGTCATAATCATGCCTTCCATGGTGAACAACTCCAGCAGCGACAACTGCGGCATCGCCACGATGAGCCTGTCGAAGACTACCTTCGACTGCTCCAACCTCGGTGCCAATGCGGTGACGCTGACCGTTACGGATGCCAGTGGCAACTCGATGAGCTGCAACGGCACGGTGCTGGTAGCAGACAACCTGCCGCCGACGCTGGTTTGCAAGGACATCACCCTGCCGGTCCTGGGTGGGACCACTTTGCAGCCTTCCCAGGTGTATGACGCGGCTGCTTCGGGCGACAACTGCGGCACCATCACGCCGCTGATCGTCACACCGAGCGTGTTTTACTGCGCCAATGCCGGTCCGAATGCAGTGACGCTGACGGTGAACGACGGCCATGGCAACACAGCCACCTGTCAGGCGACGGTGACGGTACAGGGTCCGGCCATCGCGGCAGTGTCCACACCCGAGAACTGCAACCAGCTGAACGGCACGATTGTCGTCACAGTGCAGGACTTCATGGGACAGCCGGCCTACTCTATAAACAATGGGGTGAACTACCAGTTGGTCAATACCTTCAACAACCTGGAGGCGGGCCTCTATCCGGTGGTGGTGACCTTCCTAGGCTCAGACAATTGCACCACGCCGCCGATTTATGTGGAGGTAGCTGAAAATGCAGAGACCAACACCTGGACGGGACTGGGAGACGGCATCAACTGGACCAACCCCTTGAACTGGAGCCTGTTGTTAGTGCCTGTTGATTGTCACCACGTGGTGATACCCCCTGGGCACACGGTGCTGATGAAACAAGCGGAAGTGGCCAACGGCCGGACGCTGGATGTTAAGGTCGGCAGCACGCTGACAGTGCAGCCAGGAGCAGTGCTCAATATTTATCAGTAATTCTAATTCATTCAAATAGGAAAGGCGGGCGGCAGAGAATGTCGCCCGCTTTTTTTTGGGTGGACGGTGGACGGGAGACGGTGGAAGGTGGACGCCGCTAAAGGACTTTTGAGACAGCCTCCAGAGCACCGCCATTTAGCATTTCAAGCTGTGGAGCAGCGACTTGACCGTGCCTGTAATCAGGCGCATTTCTG
Source organism: Bacteroidota bacterium (assembly GCA_041159285.1). Lineage (GTDB taxonomy): Bacteria > Bacteroidota > Bacteroidia > Chitinophagales > Saprospiraceae > UBA6168. The sequence continues at coordinate 6,663 of JBEAYO010000047.1, forward strand.
GAGTACACCCCACAGCTTTCATAACATTCAAAAATAATTACCTTTGCTACATTGAGTTCTGACCATGATATTGCCGATAAACCCTTCTCGTTTTCTTTCTGCCAACTTAAAGTAAAAGTGTGATCCAAGCCTTTAATTATTAAATACAAACCTTGCAATGCCATGTCGCATAGACTCTTCCCTGTCCTTACAATACTTTTCATTGCCAGCGCTTTCGTGACTCCGGCAAAAAGCCAGGACTCGGAAAAATTGGCGCAGTTGTTCCAGCAGGTAAAGGAAAGCTTTGTCAAGGACCTGAAACAGGCGGATTCATTGAACCAGGAGTTCAAAAAACTGATAGCTGAACAAAATCCTCCACATGATAGTATTTTGATAAGAGCACATTTCCTGGATGCGTTGCTAAACCTGTACAAAGGCAGGTATTTCCTGGCAGAAAAATACTTTAATGACATTTTAGCGATGGCCTCCGGCTTTGAATCCAATCTTATTAAAGAGGTTTGCTACAACAACCTGGGAGTAATATACCACAAAAAAAACCTGCTTAGTAAAGCATTTGATGCCAATTTAAAATCTATCCGGCTTGCGGAACTGCGCAAGGATTCCAACTCCATCATTCAGAGTTATATCAATCTAAGTCTCATAGAAAGTGACAGAAAGAACCTGGCCGAGGCTATTGACATCGGCAAAAAAGTGCTCGACTACTCCTACCGGCATGGCGACACCCTTGGCATGGCGCTTGGACACCAGAATTTAGGAGTTTTTTACTATCTGGAGCATGCGTTCGAAAAGGCTGACATTGAAAATGCGAAAGCGCTGGCGCTTTACAAAAGTTTAGGGGTGTTGTACGACAGATACGTGCTGCAAATGAACATGGCTGACGGCATGAGAGAGCGACGGAAATATGCGGAAGCCTTGAAGATAGTTGAAGAAGTTTTGCCGGGGATAGGCCGGAAAGGGTACGAGGGTTTGATGATACAGGCGAATTTTCTGAGGGGGCAGATTGCGATGGACGGCTATCGTCATTTTGACGATGCCGAGCGGTATTTGAGAGCTGCCGAGCGATTGTCAAAGGAATTTGGCGAGGAAAAGTATCTGCCTGATATTTATGAAAATATTGCAAAACTCGGCATGATCACCCAGCGGAGAGAAATTTTTGAAGATGCCTTTCAACAGTTCAAAACTTATCACGAGCAAAAATTCAGTGTCGAATCTGTCACGGCATACGAGGAGATGAAGGTATTGTACGAATTGGAAAAAGAAAAAGAAAAACAGGCCGCGTTGAGAATTAAAATGGAGCTGCGCAACAAGCAGTTTTTCTACACCATTGCCGTTCTCCTGATTTTGTTGGCAGCATCTGCGCTTTTGTACAACCAGCATCTGCGTCTGAAAAACGCTTTCAACGCACTGTTCCGCCTTAATCTGGAACAGTCCAGGGCCAAACCCCAGCCAACGCCGGAAAAAACCTCCCAGCAAGAATCTGCCATTGAAAAGAAAACGGAAAGTCCTGCTGACACCCATGTCGAAGTGTTTCAGGAGATAATAGCTTTTCTGGAAACCGATAAACGCTTCCAAAACCAGGATCTGGAATTGCATAGGGTGGCAACAAGCCTTAATATGTCTTCGAAGGAAGCCAATTGGGTAATCAGAAACCACGCCGGCACTAATTTTTCGGGATTGCTCACCAAGCTGCGCATTCAGGAAGCCCGCAGGCTGATGCTGAAGCCGGATCTGACCATGACGATTAAGGAAATTGCAGTCGAGGTGGGGTTCAATAACCCGTATTCCTTTTATCGCCAATTCAAGGAAGTGACCGGCTTCTCCCCGAGTGAGTTCAAGGAATTGGCTGACAAGGACATGGAAAAGCCTGCTTCAAAAGAAGAGGTTGGCTGACCTTGTTTCCTCCAGCCAATTGAATTCCCACAAAATTAAAGGGCCACGGCCGGTTCTCGGCTTTGCTGGCTTTGGCTTCGCTTAGGCACCACAGCCTCCTTTTCAAAGCTGGGAGCAGCTCATTTTTCCACTGTTTCAAACTGCCTTCACGCCATTTTACTTTAAATTGTTTAAATTTGTAGGGCTATCCGGCGTCTTGCGCGCTGATTTTAAAAAAAAAGTCCTGCTGTCATGAAAATAATCCTCCTCTCCCTGTTCATGGTCCAACTCTGGGCAGCCGGATGCAACCGCTCCGCTGACGAATCACCCCAGGCAAGCAGCTACCAGGACCAGGCTGCGGTGGCGGAAGAAAGCCCAGGCCCCGGACCCGAGGAAGTCCTCGCCAAAGAGACAAGCCCTTCCGACACAACTACATACCAGCCCCCCAGCCAGCCAGGTACACCGGCCCCCCAGCCCGTCGAACGGCAAATCATCAAAACCGCCAACTACCGCATCCAGGTAGATGACGTAGAAATTAGCAGCCGCAATGCCCAGCAGCTGGCCGCCAGACACGGAGGATATGTCTCCACCACGGAACTCACCAACTCCAACTACGAGATCCTCAACGTACTCACCATCCGCGTTCCGTACAACCGCTTCGACTCCCTGCTCAACGACCTCTCGGCCGAGGCTGTCTTCACCCAGTACAGGAGGATCTCCTCCGAGGACGTCACCGAGGAGTACGTGGACATCCAAATCAGGCTCAGGACCAAAAAGGAGGTCCGCGACCGCTACATTGACATTCTGAGGAACAAGGCCAAAACCGTGGAGGATGTGCTGAAGGCGGAGGAGCAGATCCGCGTCATCCAGGAGGAAATCGAGGCCCGCGAAGGCAGGCTGCGCTATCTCAAGGACCAGGTGGCCATGAGCACCATCCACCTGGAACTCTACCAGGTGGTGGACTACCACCCGGAGCCGGCGGCCTTCAGGGAGTCTTTCCTGAGCCGGCTGGTCACGAGCCTGAAGAACGGCTGGGAACTGGCCCAGCACCTGGTGCTGTTCCTGTTCAACATCTGGCCCCTGCTCATCCTCGGCGGGCTGGCCTGGTGGAAACGCGCCTGGCTGCGGCAATTTTTCAGGAGGAAAAAGGAAAACAAAGGGGAGCCGCCCGCCAGCGCGTAGCGGAGCCGCCGCCGGACGGGAAAAGATAACGGCCGGCCGATTTTAAGACTAAAGCTGTTAAAACTCGACGATGGTGACCCCGTCGCCACCGTCCTCACTGGCCGGGTGCCAGGTTTTCTTCAGCTGGCGATACTCACGCAGCTTGCTTTTCACCAGGTTGCGCAAGGCACCGGTGCCCTTGCCATGCACAATGCGCAGGTGGCTGGCACTGGTCAGCAGGGCGCGGTCCAGGAAATCCTGTAGGATGGGGATGGCCTCCTCCGGCTTCAGCCCCCTGATGTCCAGCTTGTCGCCAAAGGCGGCATTTTGAGAAACCGTATCGCTCTGAATGCTGGCCCTGTTGTTCACCTCCAGGGGCTGGCGGGCGTGTTCCAAATCCTGGAGTTTGACGGTCAGGCGCAATTGGCCGACCAGGACGATGGCCTTGCTTTTGTCCACGCTTTCCACTACGCCGGTAGCGCCCCCGCTGCGCATCTTGACATAATCCCCCGCTTCGATAGCCCCTTTTTTGGCTTCCTTGAAGGCAGGTGCCGGGATCTGATAGACTTCCTGGCGCAGGGTCTGCACCTGCTCTTCGGCTTTCTTGCGTTCCTCCCGCGCTTGCTCCACCAGTTCCTTCGCCTTCTCGAGGTTTTGCTGCTCGCGGATCTCGCGGACCAGGCGCTCCAGCTCCTTGTTTTCCCGGGCCACTTCCTGCAGGGCCTGTTCCTTCGCCTCGAGTTTGAATTTCTTGCGGCGGAACTCCAGGTCGCGGTGCAGGTCCTCATAGCTGCGCACCAGTTTTTCGAGTTGCTTTTCCCGCTCGCTCACCAGGGCCAGTTTGTCCTCGACCTCCTTTTTCTCGCGCTGCAGGTCAATGAGCAGGTCGTCCACCGCAGTTTCACTTTTGCCGGTGCGTTGCCGGGCATACTGCAGGATTTTCTTGCTCAACCCGCTTTTTTGTGCAATTTCAAAGGCGTAGCTGCTGCCCGGCCTGCCCACCTTGAACCGGTAGGTTGGCACCAGGTGCTCCTGGTCGAACAGCATGGAGCCGTTGACGATGCCCTTGTTTTTAAAGGCAAACATCTTGAGGTTGGAGTAGTGCGTGGTGATGACGCCATATACTTCCCGTTCGTTGAGTTCCTTCAGGATGGCCTCGGCGATGGCGCCCCCCATCTTGGGGTCGGTGCCGGAGCCGAACTCGTCGATCAGGATCAGCGTGCGGCCATCGGCGTGCTGCAGGAAACTGCGCATGTTCACCAGGCGGCTGGAGTAGGTGGAGAGGTCATCCTCCAGGGATTGCTGGTCGCCGATGTCCGCGAAGATGTGTTCGAAGATGCCCATCTCGCTGATTTCATCCACCGGGACCAGCATGCCCGATTGCAGCATGAGTTGCAGCAGACCCGCGGACTTCATCAGGATAGACTTTCCCCCGGCGTTGGGCCCGCTGAGCACCACGATGCGGTTGTCGCCGTGCAGTCGGAGGTCGAAGGGCACGGTTTCCCGGCCGTTTTTTTTGTTTTTTAAAAAAAGAAGGGGATGACGGCCCATTTCGGTGCCCAGGCAGGGCTTGTTCACCAGCCGTGGCATGTTGCCGTTCATCTGCAGGGCCAGCCGGGCTTTTGACAGTGCCACGTCGAGGTAGGTCAGCAGGCCCAGGTACTCCTGCATGGCGGGGGTGTAAGGGCGCAGGGTGGCGCTGAGCTCCTTGAGGATGCGCCAGATCTCGCGGCGTTCCTCCTGCTGCAGGTCGAAGATGTCGTTGTTGATGTCTATGACTGCCTCGGGTTCGATGAAGGCAGTCCTTCCCGTGGCGCTCTCGTCGTGGATGATGCCCCTGATCTTGCGCTTGTGCTCTGCCGGCACGCTGAGCACGCGGCGGTTGTTGCGGATGGATTCGGCGTTGTCCGTCAGCCAGCCGCTGTTCCTGTAGGTATTGACCAGGTTGCGGAAGACCTTGTCCAGTTCCCTTTCCTTGGAGATGATTTCGCGGCGGATGCGCTGCAGGGCAGGGGAGGCGTCGGGCCGGATGTTGCCGTCGGCGTCGAAGACGCGGCCGATGGCGGCGCTCAGGGATTCGTCGAAGGAGATGGGGCGGATGACGTCGTGCAAGGTGGGGTAGACCTTGCGCCGCTCCGGGTTGAAGTAGCGGTACAGGTCGCCGGTGATGAGCAGCACGGCATTGATGCGCCGGAATCCTTCCTCGGGCAGCACGTAGCCGTCTATGTTGAGCATTTTGAGGTCCTCGGTGATGTCTTCATACGCTGCCATTGGCAGGTAGTCGCTGTTTGAGAGGCCGAGTTTTATTTCCCAGACTTCCCGGAGCATGCGTTCTATATGCCGGATATCGGTGGTGAAGTTCATCTGCCGCACGGCCTCGCGGCCGGGTTCACCGAGGCATTCTTTTTCCAGGAGGGCGATGATTTTGTCGAATTCCAGGCGCTCCTTTAAATCTTTTGGCTCCAGGTGCATGATGGTATGTTGCTTTCCTTGTTGCTGAATGGCCGCAAAGTTACAGGGAAACCAAACAAATTTTTGGAAAGTAAGTTCCCGTCGGACGGTGTTTCCGGTAAATAAAGGTGGTTTTTTATAAACCATCCCGGCTGTTGGCAGGCTTTCCATTCATCGCGCTGAAGCAAGTGACGCGCCGGAAGGCTCCCCATC